>JAUHVS010000148.1 GCA_030424955.1 bacterium
CCCTGGCCATCGACGACTTCGGCACCGGCTACTCGTCGCTGCTGGCCCTGCAGCGGCTGCCCCTGGGCAAGCTGAAGATCCCGCGGGAGTTCGTGGCCGAGATGCTCAACGCGCCGGGGGATCTCGAGATCGTCCGCGCCACCATCGAGCTGGGGCACGCCCTGAACCTGACCGTCCAGGCCGAGGGCATCGAGACGCAGGCCCAGGCCGACGCCCTGCGGGCCTTGGGGTGCGATCTGGCGCAGGGCTACCTCTTCGGGCGCCCGATGGACGAGCCGACGTTCCTGGCGTACGTCGCTCGCAGCGAGCAGCGGCCGCAGCCCCCAGGGCGCCGGGCGGCGCTGGCTGCGCAGCCGTCTCCGCCGGGCGGGCGATATCACTGAGGCGGGGGGCTCAGCCCCGCGCGTCGGCTGACACCACCACCGCGTTGCCGATCTCGATCTCTTCGGCGAAGTCTGCCTCGCTGATCTGCAAGAACGGCGGGCCGCCCTCGGGCCGCGCCGCGACGAGCACCCGGGCCTCGGGGCCGGCGTTCAGGGGCAGCTTGAGGGCCGTCACGGTCCACACGCCGTCCACGTCCGGCCCGCCGTTGTGCAGCTCGAAGCGGCCCCCGATGCGCAGCCCGCACACGTTCGCGTCGGGATCGGCCGCCCACTTCCGCGGCTGGGTGTCCACCGGCGGGGGCGTCGCCTCGCGGGCCGGCGGCGCCGCGGCCGCCTCCTGGGCGCGCTCCAGATCGTCGGCCGTCACCCCAGCGGCGTGATCGGCCATCATCGCGTCGAGCAATGAACCGGACTTCTCTGCCATGTCAGCTCCCCCCCGTGGCGCCCACGCGGCGCGCCGTGAGTGTAGCAGGCGCGCCCGGCGGCTGGGGCCCGGCTATCGCAGCCCGTTGACGCCCCAGTCATACGGCAGCCAGCGCACGGTGGGCGTGCGCCCAGCCAGCTCGGGCCGGTAGCGGGCCACGAAGGCCAGCACGCTGCCGGCGGCGGCCTCGAAGTCGCCGCTGAACCACTGGTAGAGCGGGGTCAGGGTCACGGTGTCGCCCTCGACGGTGATCCAGCGGCTGCCCGGCGCGTGCACCCGCCGGGCCTGATCCTCGAGCTGTGCCTCCAGCGCGTCGGCGCGGTAGGCCTCGGCCCGCAGCGGCGGGCAGCCCACGCTCGCGCACACGATGGCGAAGTGAATCCGGGGCTCGGCGAAGCGCGCCCTCAGGTAGAGGTGCTCGATGGCGTCCAGGCTCACGACCTGGCCACCGAAGCGCCAGCGCGCGGCCTTCCAGCGATCCGCCGACGGGATCGCCTTGATGCTGTCGATGGGCCAGTGGTCGACCATCAGCTTCAGGGTGAAGGCGTTGTAGGCGTTGATCAGCGCGGCGAGCTTCTCGTCGCGGGACAGGCGCTCGTAGGGCAGCACCGACAGCTCGACGAGGTAGGTGTCGAGCTCGGCCGGGGCCGCGGCCAGCGCGGCGTAGTCCACCCAGCCCTCGGGGGTCACGTGGGCGCGCAGCAGCCGATCCAGCCGCCCGTGATCCACCGCAGGCCCGCCCGTGTCGCCCGCGTAGGCCTCGGTGGGGGTCACGGTGCGCGGGCCAAAGAGCCACACGAGGGGCCCGCAGGTGTCGAGGGACCCGCGGCACGCCAGGAGCGCTGCCGCCAGCCCGAGGATCAACCCGATCCCGCCCCCCAGAAACAGCCGTCGCTTCGCCATGGCGCAGCATGCCACAGCCGGGCTCGGCGTGCGCTGAGAGGCGCCTACGGCACGCAGAACCCGGGCGCCCCCTCGTGGGCCAGCAGCCAGCGCTTGCGGGGCAGGCCCCCGGCGTAGCCCACCAGCCGGCCCCCCGCGCCCAGCGCCCGGTGACACGGCACGCACACCAGCGCCGGGTTGCGGGCGCAGGCCCGGCCCACGGCCCGCGCGCCGGCGGCCGTGCCCCCCAGGGCCTGCGAGAGCTGCGCGTAGCTGCGCACCGCGCCCGGCGGGATCCCCTGCAGCGCCGCCCAGACCTGCCGCTGGAACGGCGTGCCGGCGAGGTCGAGGGGCAGCGCCGCCAGCGCGCGCAGATCGCCCGCAAACCAGGCGGCGAACGCGGCCGCCGCCCCGTGCGGATCGCCGAGGGTCCCCCCAGGCGGGCCGTCGAAGCGCGCGGCGCAGATCCCACCCGGGGTGCTGGCCACCTGCAGCGGCCCCAAGGGCGTGGCGATCTCAACGTGCTGGCGGGGCTCGACCATGGGCCACCGTACACCGCGGGCTTGATCCGGTCGCCCATCCCGCGTTGACTCACCGCGACGCGGGCGAGCCGCCTGCGAGGCACACTCGGGGAGATGAGTATGGGTCTGCGATGGATGACGGGCGGGGCACTCTTGATGGCGGCGCTGGGGCTCAGCGCCTGTACGGTCAATGAAGCGGACCAGCGCTTCGACGCGGGCCCCGGCGGCCAGGGCGGCGCGGGCGGGGGCGGCGAGGTCATCGACGACGTGTGCTACGACGGCTGCCTCAAGCTCGACCAGTGCGGCCAGTGCGCCGGGGACGGCGAGTGCCTGACCCCCGAGGCCTGCGCCACCGAGTGCCGCCGCGCCGAGGACCAGGCGACCTACCTGTGCCTCGCCGAGACCAACGGCTGCGGCGAGGCCGCCCTGAGCGCCTGCTTCGACGGCAGCGCGGTGGACGCCTGCCAGCAGGCCTGCGGGCGCCTCGACGGCTGCCAGACCTGCCTGTCGGATGACGCCGGCGAGTGCGTCGACGTCTACGCCTGCGCCGAGGCCTGCCGCGCCGGCACCGTGCCGGGCGCCGAGTGCCTCGCGGCCCTCAACACCTGCGACAGCGACGCCATCAACGCCTGCTTCGTCGAGGACGACGGCGCCGGCGACGACAGCTGCGCGGACGCCTGCCGGGTGCTCGACGGCTGCGGCCAGTGCCTGCTCGACGAGGCCGGCGGCTGCCTGCCCGTCGCCGGCTGCGCCGAGGCCTGCCGGGCGGAGTGGCCCGACGAGGGCGCCTGCCTCAACGACCTGATGATGTGCGAGGACGAGGCCATCGCCGCGTGCCTCGAGAGCCGCGTCGAAGACGAGTGCACCGCCCGCTGCGACTTCCTCGACGGCTGCGGCTACTGCATCCCCGACGACAACGGCGAGTGCATCTCCCCCGCCGACTGCGCGGCCGGCTGCCGCGCCGAGATGCCCACCCTGTACGCCTGCCTCGATGGCCTCGAGGTGTGCGACGAGGCCCCGATCCTGGCCTGCCTGGCGGGCGAGGATCCGGGCCCTGGCCCCATGGGCGACGCCTGCACCCTGGCCTGCGCGGCCCTCGACGGCTGCGAGCTGTGCTGGCCCGACGACAACGGCGAGTGCATGACCCCCGACACCTGCGCCGAGAGCTGCCGCGCGGGCGATCCCGACCCCGCCACCGCCGGCTGCCTCGCCAACGTCAGCAGCTGCGATGACGGCAGCCTCGACGCCTGCTTCGAGGCCCTGACCCCCGTGGACTGCACCGCGGCCTGCACCCGGCTCGAGGTCTGCGGCGCCGCGGGCGAGGGCGGCACGATGGCCTGCCTGATGGCCTGCGAGGCCGAGTGGACCCCGGGCGATCTGGCCTGCTACGCCGCCGCCGGCGAGGCCTGCGAGGCCGTGGCCCTGTGCCCCGGCGCGACGCCCCCCGACGAGCCCACCGCCTGCGACCTGGCCTGCGCCGGCCTCAACAGCTGCGACCTGCTGCCCGCCGGCGACGACGCCATCGCCACCTGCCTGGCCACCTGCGGCGGCTGGATGGGCGACGAGGCCGTGTGCATCCTCGAGGCCGAGAACGACTGCGAGGCCATGGCCGCCTGCCAGGCCCCGCCCGTCGAGCCCACCGCCTGTGAGCAGGCCTGCGGGGTCATCAACGCGTGCGGCGGCCTGCCCCCCGCCGAGGACGCCCTGGCCACCTGCATCACCGGCTGCGCCGAGTGGGCCGACGACCAGGCCGCCTGCCTGATCACCGCCGCCGAGGACTGCGACGCCGTGCAGGCCTGCCAGACGCCCGACCCCGTGGACCCCTGCGTGGCCGTGTGCGCCCGCCGCCTCGAGTGCCAGGCCGAGCCCCCCGCCGACGCCGACGCCTTCAACGCCGAGTGCGCCATGGCGTGCGCCGCCGAGACCCCCGAGGTGCAGGCCTGCGTGGTCGAGGCCGCCGACTGCATGGCCGCCCTGGCCTGCGGCGCGCCGTGAGTCGACGGGCTGTCATCACGGGCACCGGCGCGGTCCACGGCCGCGAGTCGGTGCCCAACGCCTTCTTCGACGCGCGCTTTGGCGAGGGCGTGGGCGACTGGCTCGCCCGCAACCTCGACATCCACCACCGCTACTGGTGCGCCGAGGACGAGTCCACGGCGAGCCTGGCGGTGGGCGCCGCCGAGATCGCGCTGACCACGGCGGGCGTGGCCGCCGATCAGGTCGACCTGATCATCGTGTCCACCGACACACCCGAGCAGCTCAGCCCGTCCACGGCGAGCGTGGTGCAGCACCGGCTGAAGGCCACGGGCGCGGCCACCTTCGACCTCAACACCGCCTGCGCGGGCTTCGTCACCGCCCTGGACGTGGCGCAGAAGTTCATCATCGCCGACGCCCGCTACCGCACGGTGCTGGTCATCGGCGCGTACGCGATGAGCCGCTTCCTGGATCCCAACGACAAGAAGACCGTCACCCTGTTCGCCGATGGCGCCGGGGCGGCGGTGCTGCAGGTGGCCGAGGGCGGCGCGCGGGGCCTGGGGCCCTGCCGGCTGCACACCGAGGGCCAGTACCACAGCTGGATGGGCATCTACGCCGGCGGGGCCGCCCAGCCCATCACGCCCGCGCGCATGGCGGCGCAGGCCCACACGGTGAAGTTCGTCGAGAAGTTCCCGGTGTCGATCAACCCCGACACCTGGACCCAGATGATCCAGGCGCTGTGCGACGAGCAGGGCATCACGCCGCTGGACATCGACCGCTACGTGTTCACTCAGCTGAACATCAACAGCATCCGCGAGACCCTCACCCGGCTGGGCGTGCCCACCGAGCGGGGGCACACCATCATGCAGCAGGTGGGCTACACCGGCTCGGCGTGCATCCCCATGGCCCTCGACGACGCCCTGCGCAGCGGCGCCGTCCAGCCCGGCCAGCGGGTGGCCCTGGTGGCCTCGGGCGGCGGCCTGTCCTTCGCCGCGATGACCCTCATCCTCTGACGAACGGCTGGGCTCGGGCCCGCTGAGGGCTCGGGCCGGCCGCGCTCGAGGCGGCCCGGCGCCCGCGCCTCAGGGGGGCGTGGGCCGTACCGTCACGTCCCAGTCGGCCAGGTAGGCCGGCACCGCCCGGAACACCAGCGCCGTCGACAGCGCCCGGCAGGTGCCGTCCGCGTCGGGGCTCAGATCGGCGCGCTGGGTCATCAGCGTGCGCAGCAGATCCCGCAGGTTCAGCGGCACCGCCGCGTCGTCCAGCGCCGCCATGAACTCCGCCACCTGCACCCCGCCGCCAAACAGGCCCTCCAGGCTGCCGTCCGGCAGGCGCCGGAAGGCGAAGCGGGCGTCGCTCACCCGCATGGCGAGCTGGAAGTCGAGGATGTCGATGGGCAGCACCACGTCGAGCCCGCCGCCCTCGAAGCGCCCGGCCTGCCAGCGGCCCTCGGACCACACCGGGGTGCTGAGCGGATCGGGCCCGAAGGTCTGGTCGGGCAGGATCAGCCCGTCGGTGCCCAGCAGCGGTACGCCCGCCAGGGTGCCCACCGCGAAGGTAGTGGGGCCGTCCGCCTCGTCACCCACGGCCATGGTGATGAGCAGCTTGCCCTCGTTGATGGCGCCCTGGATCAGCCCGTCCACCGCGGCGCCCGTGGTCTGCGCGAGCAGCGGCCACAGGGTCGCGAGCTGGTTGTCGATGCCCTCGACCCCCTCGGGCGACACGAAGTCCGCGCGGCCACAGCCCGCGGCCCCGCCGCGGCCCGCCGCGTCGTCATCCAGGTTGAAGCCCGGCGTGAACCCGTCGGCGTCCTCGACCGCAAAGGCCAGCTCGGCCACCACCCACAGGGGCGCGGGCTGCCACTCGGCCTCGCAGCGCTCGCTGAGGATCTCGGAGGGATCACACACCGGCGCAGCCACCGCCGCGTCCGACCCGCCCGCGTCCGCCGCGATCGCCTCCGCGTCCGAGAGCGCAGCGGGCGCGCCGTCATCGCAGCCCGCCAGCCCGCCCAGCGCCCCGCCCAACCCCGCGCAGATCGCGGCCCCGCGGCCCCAGCGCGTCCAGGCCCCCATCAGCCGGCCTCGATGGCCGACAGGCCCTCGCTCACCTCGCCCTCGGCCGCGCCGAAGGTCAGCGGCCGCAGGCCCATCGCCCGCGCGAGGGTCATGGGCACCCGGCTCGCGTTCTCGCTGGACGGCGAGCGGTAGTGCACGCCCGTGCGCAGCTCGCCGCAGCAGCTGCCCGCCAGCAGGATCGGGTAGTCCTCGAGGGTGTGGGTGCGGCCCCGCGAGCAGTCCGACGTGGCCAGCACCACCATGTGATCCAGCAGGGTGCCGTCGCCCTCCTGCACGGCGTCCAGCGCCCCCAGCAGGTAGCTCAGCTCCCCCATGATCTGCAGCAGGATCGCCTTCACCTCGGGCTGGCTGCCGGCCTCGTCGTGGGTGAGCTGGTGGTGGCCCATGGACGCGCCGGGGAACAGCGCGTTCGAGACCGGCCGGTGGAACTGGTAGCTGAAGACCCGGGTCTGGTCGCAGGCCAGGGTGAGCGCCATCAGATCGGCCATCGCGCGGTTGATGGCCTGCAGCTGCGGCCGGCCCGCCTCGTCGGGGTACGCCGCCAGCGGGGCCTCGGGGCGCACGCAGGCGGCCAGGTCGGGCGGCGCCTCCTGCAGCCGCGCGATGCGCCGCTCCAGATCGCGGATGCCCGTCAGGTGCTGGTCGAGCCGGCGCTGATCCCCGGCCCCGAGCCGCGCCTTCAGCCGGGCGGCGTCGCCCATGACGGCGTCGAGCACGCTGCGGCGCAGGCGCAGCTTGGGATCGGCCTCGACCTGCTCCCCCGGCGCCACGAAGCCCCCGCCGAACACCCGGTCGAACAGGGCGGCCGGCGACGTCTCGGACGGGTTGCCGGCGTCGGGCCCCGAGTAGCTGATGGGCGGCTGGCCGCGCTCGATGCCCACCTCCAGCGAGCGGAAGCGCGTGGCGCTGCCCACCTCGTTGGCGATGACCTGGTCGAGGGTGGGCGCCGCGAAGGTGTACTCCTCGCCGCCGCGGGTGATCAGCGGCGCCCCGGTCAAGAAGCCCCCGGCCCCCGACCAGTGGGCCACGGGGTTGCCGGTGAGCACCTTCGTGCCCGACACCACGCTGATCTTCTCGCGCAGCGCCGCCATCGGCTCCAGCAGCGGCGGCAGGGTGAAGCCCGCGCCGGTGTCGGGCGGCACCCAGAACTCGGGCAGCGAGCCGTTGGCCCAGAAGAACAGCCCGAAGCGCCGCGGCAGCGCCTCGCAGGTGGCCGCGTAGGCCGTGCCGCTCTCGTTGAAGAAGCGCTCCAGCGGGGGGAGGCCCACGGTGACCGCCGCGCTCCCGAGCAGGCCGCGCAGCAGGGTGCGCCGGGTGAGGCCGCCCCGCGTCGTCCCAGGGGTCTTGATGATCACAGCGCGCCCTCCCCGCTCGGCGTCTCGTCGGTGTCGGCGGCCGCGGCCACCGTGCGGAACCCGGGGCTCAGCACCACGTCCAGCAGCAGCGCCTGCAGCCGGTGCCCCTGGCTGGCGAAGCGCTGCGCCAGCCGGTCGATCTCGGCGATCTCGCCGAGGGTCTCCTCGTGGCCGGTGGCGTAGCGGTAGACCCGCTTCACCAGGCACGGCCCCACCTTGTCGCTCGCCGCCAGGGCCTCGCCCAGCGCCCGCGCGTCCTCGAAGAACACGCCGTCGACGTCCCCGGTCGGGTCGATGGTCGCCCCCGCCTCGGTGGTGCGGAAGCGCCCGATGCCGTCGAACTGCTCCAGCCCCAGCCCGATGGGATCCATGATCGCGTGGCAGCCCGCGCAGGTGGGGTTGGCGGCGTGGGACGACAGCCGGTCGCGCATGGTGGGCCGCTCGCCGCTGGGCTCGGGCAGGGAGGTGTCGACGTCCGCCGGTGGCGGCGGGATCACGTCGCACAGCAGGGCCTTGCGGATGAACGCGCCCCGGCGGGTGGCCGAGCTCGACACCGCGTGGGCGTTGACCATCAGCACGCTCGCGTGGCCCAGCAGCCCCGCGCGGGGGCCGTCCGCCGGCAGCTCCACCTGCGCGAAGCCCTCCTGCGCGCCCGCCGGCACGCCGTACAGGGCCGCCAGCCGGCGGTCCACGAAGGTCGTGCGGGTGGTGAACAGGGTGCGCACGTCGGTGTCGAGGTCGAAGATCACGTGGGCCAGGGTGCGCAGCGTCTCCTCCCGCGCCGACAGCGCCAGGTCGGGGCTCGCGTGCACAAACACCGTCGGATCCTTGGTGAGATCGTCCAGGGCCATCAGCCCCAGGTGCTCCACGAAGAAGTTGCGCACCGCCGCCTCGGCCCGCGGATCCGCCAGCAGCCGCTCCGCCGCCGCGCGCAGGCCCGCCTCGGTGACCAGCTCGCCCGCCTCGCCGGCGTCCAGCAGCGCGGCGTCCGGCCCGGTGTTCCACAAGAAGAACGCCAACCGCGAGGCCATCTCGACGCTGCTGTAGCGGCGCCCCGTGCCGTCGGCGTCGGGCTCGCCCAGCTCCGCGCGGAACAGGAAGTGCGGCGACTGCAGCAGCTGCGCCACGGGGAAGGCCAGGGCCTCGAAGGGGTCCCCCAGGGTGCGGCCCGCGTCCAGCGCGAGCGCCACCAGGCCGTCGAGCTCGTCGGCGGTGGGCGTGCGCCGCCAGGCCCGGCGGGTGAGCGGCGCCAGGATCTCGCGGTAGCAGGCCGCGTCCTCGGGCCCGCTCGGGGTGCACGCCAGCCAGCCGCGGCCCTCGGGGCGCAGCACCTGCGCCGCGATGTCGAAGGCGGCCGCCTCGTACTGCTCCACCCCCCGCGGCGAGATGCTGGTGCGCCCGGCGCCCACCGAGAAGAAGCCGGCCTGGGCCACATCGGGCTCCAAGCGGGCGGGCACCACCACCCCAGCCCCGAACAGATCCCGCACCAGGTTGCCGTACTGCGACCGGGTGAGGCGGGTGAGGCTCGCGGGCACGGCCTCGAAGGGCGGCAGGGGCTGTACGGTGGGCGCGGGCGCTGCGGCGCCGAGGTCGGGCGGGGGGCCCTCCTCGCAGGCGGGCAGCGCCAGGGCGCCCAGGCTCAGCGCGGCGACCGCGAGCACGCGGCCCCGTGCGCTGATCCGGGCGATAGCGAGCGAAGGACGCTTCATCGACGACGACCTCGGCGGTGGATCGGGGACTGGAACAGCGTAGGGCGCGCCCACCCAGGCCACAAGTCGAGCCCATCGAACGCCTTGTCAACCGCGGCCCCCCCCGGCACCGTGCGCCCCCATGTCCCGCGAACGCCACGTCCCCCGCTGCCCCCGCTGTGCTCTGCACGTCCCGATCTGCCTGTGCGACAGCCTGACGCCCATGGCGACCCGCAGCCGCGTGCTGGTGGTCATGCACTTCAAAGAGGCCGTGAAGCAGAGCAACTCGGGTCGGCTGATCACCGTCGCCCTGCAGCAGGCCGAGATCCGCGAGCGCGGCGCCCTCAACCAGCCCCTCGATCTCAGCGATCTGGCCGATCCCAGCCGGCGGGTCGCCCTGCTGTACCCCGACCCCGAGGCGCCCGCGCTCGACGCCGCCTGGTGCGCCGCCGATCCCCGGCCGGTGACCCTGGTCGTGCCCGACGGCAACTGGCGCCAGACCGTCAAAATGTGCAAGCGAGACGCGGTGTTGCGCGACCTGCCCCGGGTACGCCTCGGGCCCGGCGCCCCGAGCCAGTACCGCCTGCGCAGCCACCCCGATCCCGATCGCGTCAGCACGCTCGAGGCCATCGCGCGGGCTCTGGGCGTGCTGGAGGGGCCGGCGGTCCAGGCGAGCCTCGAGGACACCTTCCGCCGCTTCGTCGAGCGCACGCTCTGGAGCCGCGGCACCCTGCCCGAAGACGCCGTGACCGGGGGCATCCCCCGCAAGGACTGGTGATGCCCGCGCCCACCCCGCCGGCGGCCGCCGCCCCGCCCACCCGCGTGCACCTGATCTGCGGCTTCTTGGGCGTGGGCAAGACCACCACCCTGCAGACCGTGCTCGCCCGCCGCCCGGCCCACGAGGTGTGGGCGGTGCTGGTCAACGAGTTCGGCGAGATCGGCATCGACGAGGCCCTGCTCGACGCGCCCGCGGACGGCGACGGTGTGGCCATCACCACCCTCGCCAACGGCTGCATCTGCTGCAGCGCCGGGCTGATGCTGCGCCAGGCCGCCCTGCGCCTGCTGCGCGAGCACC
>JAUHVS010000149.1 GCA_030424955.1 bacterium
CGAGGCTGCCAGGGCGCGCTCGCGGCTGCGCGTCGATGAACGCCTTCATCACCGCCGCGCCCTCGGCGCCCAGCAGCGCCTGGCCGTCGCGCTCGAAGCCCAGCCGGCCCCGGGCGTCGCCCACCAGGGCCGTGGCCTGGGCCAGCGGCCAGAAGGTCAGGTAGTGCCGCGGCCCGCGGGTCTCGAACACCGCCTGCACGCCATCGCCCAGCCACCACAGCCCGTCCCGCGCCGGCGACAGCTTGGCCTTGGTGGGCGCCCCCCAGCGGGCCAGCAGCGCGGCCATCGCGGCCTCGGGCACGGTGAGCTGCACGAAGCGCAGCCCCTCGGTGCCGGTGTGGAAGCCCAGCCGGGTGGGCAGGGCCGCCAGGGTCGGCAGGGTCACGGTGCCGTCGTCCGCCAGGGCGTCGCCGAGGGCCTTCTTGATGGCCGCGCGGTTCTGGCTGAAGTCCAGCGCGCCCAGCGGGGGCGGCAGCGCGGGGCACGCGCCGGGCAGCAGCCGGGTCCAGTCGCCGTCGGCCACCCGCTCGGGGGGCGAGGGCAGCACCGGCGCCTGGCTGGCCGCCGCGCTGGGCGCCGCGCTCGGGGCCGCGCTGGGCGCCGCGCTGGCGGTGGCCTGCCCGGCCCCGCTGGCCTTCGGCGGATCTGCGCGGTCACTGCACCCCAGCGCGAGCAGCAGACAGGCCGCCAGGGCACGAGACGAACGGGGCATGGGAACTCCTCAAGCGGGGGCCCGGGGCGGGCGTTCGCGGGGAGGATAGGGCGCGCGGGCTATAGCCGCCAGACAAGGCCGGCGGAGAAGGCCCGCCCCGCGCGGTAGCGGCTGTTCACCACCGGGCCCGCCGTGGCGGTGATGGGCAGGTCCAGCAGGTTGGCCGCGCGCAGGTTCAGCCGCATCCCGCGGCCCAGATCCACCCCGGCGACCACGTCCAGCATGTGCCGCGGCTCCTCGTACACGTCCGGCTGCCCCTTGCTGCCCACCTCGACCACCCGCCGGCCGAAGACGTTGTAGAGCACCGTCAGGTGGTGGCCGGCGTCCAGGTCCTCGTAGCCCAGCTGCACGTTGAGCACGTACGGGCTCTGGCCCTCGAGCGGGCGCTGCTTGCTGGTCACCACGCTGTCGCCGCTCAGGTCCACCTCGCTGCTGATGAGCGCCAGGTTGCCGGCCACGTAGAGCTGCTCGGCCCACGCCCCCAGGGGCTCGAGCTGCCAGCGGGCGTCGAGCTCCAGGCCCAGGTTGTGGGCGCCGCGGCTGTTGCGGAACGACCGCGCGCCGTCGGCGCCCGCGTTGATGGTGGTCTCGATGGGCGCGTCGAAGCCCTTGTAGAACCCGGCCACCGACACGCTCTCCCGCGGGCTCGGGTACCACTCCCAGCGCACGTCGTAGTGGTCGATGGACCCCGAGCGCAGGTCGGGGTTGCCCTTCACGGGCCGGTCGCCGTCGACGGGGTCCTTCTGGGCGGGGCTCAGCTCGTGGAAGTCGGGGCGGGTCACCGTGCGGGCGAAGCCGCCGCGCAGCTGCATGCCCTCGCGCAGGCCCCAGGTCACGGTGGCCGCCGGCAGCACGTCGGTGGCGCTCGGCGACGCCTTGATGGCCTCGGCGTTGATGGCGAACGGCCGCTGGGTCAGCACCGTGACCCGCCCGTGCTCCACCCGCGCGCCCGCCATGATCCGCACGTCGCCGGGCAGGCTCACCTCGCCCTGCGCGTAGCCGGCGGTGATGGCCTCCTCGCCCGTGTAGCTGTCGGTGGGCTGGGTGTTGTCGCGCAGCTCGAACCAGCCGTTGTCGAGGCTGTCGGCGCCCAGGGTGGTGTCGGGATCGGCCCCGCGCACCTGGCGGCGCAGATCGGCGTCCACCCCCAGCTCCCCCAGGCGGTCCAGGAACCGGAACCGGTAGGTGCGGCTGTCGCGGCTGCGGGCGGTCCAGCGGGCGCCCACCTGCACCTGGTGCAGGGCCTCGTCGGGGGCGTCGGCGCGGCGGGCCTCGCCCAGCGGCACCGTCCAGCCCACGCGCACGTCGTGGCCGATGTCGGCCATGTCGCTGAAGAAGCGCTGGTTGCCCTCGGGCCGGTCGTACATGCGGTAGCCGCCGGGATCGCCCGTCTCGGGGTTGGCGGGCTCGCGGTCGTAGCGGTAGCTGCGGCGGTCGGGCTCGTCGCGGCTCGCGCGGCTCAGGGCGTAGGCCCAGTCGATGGCCCCGAGCCCCACGCCGTGGTGCCCGCGGAGCACCTGGTCGATGAGCATGCGCTCCACCCACTCCACGCGGTGCACGCGCACGTCGGTCATCTGGTCCTCGTCGAACCCGGTGCGCAGCCGCGTGATGTCGTCGGTGCTGCGCAGCACCAGGGTGGTGCTCCACACCCGCTGATCGGGGGCCAACGTCAGGTCCAGCTCCAGCAGGCCCGAGCCCTGCACCGTGCGGCCCAGGCGGTCGATGGTCATGGGCGCCTGGCCCTCCACCACGATCTCGCCGTTGGCGGTGCGCACCTGGGTGTTGCGGCGGGTCACGCTGCGCTTCAGCCAGGTCTGGCCGTAGCTCACCGCCCCCAGCACGCCCAGCGTGTGCCCGGCGATCTCCACCGGCCGGCCGGCCGCGACGGCCAGCTTCAGGGGCGGCGGGGCCGTGCGGGTGTGGGTGTTCCAGGTGCGCGGGAAGGACTTCCCCAGCGCCTTGAAGTCATCCTGCGAGCGCGACAGCAGGCGGCCCTTGAGGATGTCGGCCACGGGGCTGGGCAGCGACCGGCTGCCGTCGTCCACGCCGAGCCAGTCGTAGGCGCCGCCGGGGCCGGCCAGCCCCTCCTGGAAGGTGGTGTCGGGCCGAAAGCCCGTGCTCGCCGACACCTGCACAAAGGGCGCCTCGGGGGCGCCGCGGGTGCGCAGCTGCACCACGCCACCGCCGAAGGCCCCCGGCTGGTCGGGGGACCACGACTTCTGCACCACCACGCTGCCCAGGATGCCCGTGGGGAAGAGATCCAGCGGCACCACCCGGCGCTCGGGCTCGGGGCTCGGCAGCCGGGTGCCGTTGAGGGTGGTCGACGCGTAGCGCTCGCCCATGCCGCGCACGTAGACGTACTTGCCGCCCACCAGGGTCAGGCCGGTCACCCGCCGCAGGGCCCCCGCCGCGCTGCTGTCGCCGGTGCGGGCCATCTGCTCGGCGCCGATGACGTCCACCACGCCGCTGGTGGATCGGCGCTCGGCGGTCAGCTGCGCCACGCCGCCCTGCAGGTAGGGGGCCTCGACCACGAAGGCGTCGAGCTGCAGCGCGGCGGGCGCGAGGGCGATCACCGGCGCGGCGGGCGTGTCGGCCACCACCTGCACCTCGGCGGTGCCCGGGCTGAAGTCGGGGTGGATGACGCTCAGCAGGTGCGGCCCCACGGGGAGCTGCAGGGTGAAGCGCCCATCGGGTCCGGTGGTGTCGCTGTCGCTGCGGCCGCGCACGAACACCCGGGCGCCCGCCACGGGGCGGTCGCCGTCGGCGCGCACGGCGCGGCCCTGCACCTGGCCCATGGGCCCGGCCACGGCCTCGACCTCGGCCACCACGCCGGTGGGATCGAGGGTGCGGCTCTCGATGGCCACCCGGGGCGCGCCGTCGGCCACCAGGGTGATCAGCACCTCGGTCAGCTCGCCCGGCACCACGGGCACGGCGGGCACCTCGGCCCCCGCGAAGCCCGCGCCGGCCGGGGGCGTCACGATCACCGCGTGGGTGCCGGCGCCGGGGGTGAAGCGGGCCGTGCCGTCGGCGTTGGCCGTCGCCCGCACGCCCTTGACCTCGAGGGTCGCGCCCACCAGCGGGGCCCCGTGGGTGGCGCCAAACACGAACACCTGCAGGGCGCTGGGCGCCTCGGGGGCGCCGTGGGCCGCGGGGGCGACGAGGCCCAGCAGGGCGGCCAGCCACAGCACGGGCCAGGTCAGACAGGGCGCGCTCATCGGCAGCGCTCCGGCGCCCGGGCGCACTCGGCCATGGCCTGCCGCAGCGCGCCGGCCCGCTCGAACAGCGCGGGGCGCGTGAGCCTGCGCAGGTGGGCCTCGGCGGCGGGGTACTGCCCCAGCCGGAAGAACCCGTAGGCCAGCGCGAAGCGCAGATCCTCGTCCTCGGCCAGCAGCCCCAGCCGCGACAGCCGGGGCGCCAGGGCCGTCAGCGCCTCGAAGCGCTCCAGATCGAGCAGCAGGCCCATGCGCTGGCGCAGCTTCGCCGCCTGATCCAGCACCCGGGCGTTGTGCCGCAGCGCGGCGGCCGGCTGGCCGTCCTGGCGCAGCACCTCGGCGGCGTCGCGGCTGTAGCGGGGCCCGTACAGCAGCGCGGCCCGGGCGAAGAACCCGGCGGCCGTGCGCGGGTGGCCCAGCCCCAGCCAGGCGTGGGCGAGCTGAACCAGCAGCCGCTCGTCGTCGCCGAAGGTCAGCCGGGCCGCCTCCAGCCGGTCGCGGGCCGCGGCGAACTGCTTGCCCTGCAGCAGCCCCTCGGCCAGCACCCGCTCGTCGGCCAGCCCGCCGCCCTCGGCCACCAGCCGCTGCCCCACCTCGGCGGCCGCGCGGTACAGCTTCAGCTCGAGCAGCCAGCGCAGCCGCACCCGGCCCAGATCGGGCTGCGCCCCGTGGCGCGCCTCGCCGGCGTCCAGGGCCGCGAAGGCCTCGGCGGGCTGCTCGAGCTGCCAGTGGCAGTCGGCGCGCAGCCGGGCCAGATCGGGGTGCGCGTGGGCGGCGTCCCCCGCCGCGGTCAGGGCCGACAGCGCCGTGGCGCAGTCCCCCAGCGGGTAGGCCGACTGGGCCCGGTACACCTGCACCGTGGGATCGCTCGCGCCCGCCGCCACCGCCTGGGTGAAGGCCGCCAGCGCCGCCGCGTGATCGCCCTGCTTGAAGGTCGCCAGGCCCAGCAAGGTGAAGAACCGCGGCCGGTCCACGCCCTCGGCCTGCGGATCCGCCTCGCTCAGCACCCGCTGGGCGCGATCGGGGTGGCCGTCCTGCAGCAGCACCGCCGCCAGGGCCACCGGATCGATCTCCTCGGCCGCCGACGCCGGCGCCGCCCCCGCGGCCCCCCACCCGGTCACCGTCGCCAGGGCCACACACTGGGCAACGCGGCGCAGCGCAGCGCGGCGCGGCTGGCCCGCTGTCCCGCGGCTCATCCGCCCAGGCCCCGGGTCATCTGGAACCGCACGGGCTGCTCGACCCACACCTTCACGGGCGCGCCGGCCTGCCGCGCGGGCTGCCACGCCCACTGGCGCACCGCCGCGAGGGCCGCGTCCTCGAACACCCCGGGGGGGTCCGCCCGCAGCACCTTGGCGGCCTCGACCTGGCCCTGCGCGTCGATGAGCATGCGCACGATCACCGTGCCGCTCACCCCTCGGCGCCGGGCGCCGGCCGGGTAGCCGGGGGGCACCCGCCGCACGGGCCGGGGGCGCTCATCGACGGTGTCGGCGGTCATCACCACCGAGCGGCGATCCACGTCGCCGATCAGGGCGTCGCCCATGGCGTCCATGCCGCCGGTCTGGCGGCCCAGGGCGCCGCCCAGATCCACGCCAGACAGCGCGCTGGCGAGGGCCGGAGGCGGCGTGCGGGGCGGGGCGCGGCGGGTGGGCTTGGGCCGGCGCTTGGGCTTCTGGCGCGCCGTGTCCTTCTTGGGCGGGCGCTTCGGCGGCGCGATGGTCATCGCCGTCGTGGTCTGCTCAGCGGCCGGCGGCTTGGGCGGGGGCGCCCCGTTCATCCAGCTCAGCAAGCCGAACACCAGCCCGGCGCCCAGCACCATCACGCCGGCGGCGACCCCGTGGTCCAGCCAGGGCCCGCGTCGGCGGCTCATCCGGCCTCGCGATCCGTGGCCACGGCCACGTCCTTCGCGCCGGCCAGCCGGCACTGGTCCACCACCTCGATCAGCTGCTCGGCGCGCACGCCGCGGTCGGTGATCACCAGCACCGGGCGATCGCCGCCGGCCTGCAAGAACGACCGCACCTGGCTCTGCACCATCCACGGCCGCACCGGCCGCGCGTCCACATACACGTCGCCGTTGCGGGCCAGGGTCACCCGCAGGGCCTTGGTGCTCGCGCGGGTCGCGCTGGCCGCCGAGGGGCGCTCCAGCTCCACCTTCGCGTCCTTCACGAAGGTGGTCGTGACCATGAAGAAGATCAGCAAGATGAACACCATGTCGATGAGCGGCGAGATGTCGATCCCGGCGTCATCGGCGCGGCGGTGTCGGCGCAGGCGGCTCATGCGTGGCCCTCCTCGACGCGCACCCCGGCGTCGTTCAGCGTGCGCTGCTTCACCCGGGCCAGGTCATCCTCCAGGCGCGCCTGGCGGCGGTCGAGCAGGCGCCCCACCACCACCCCGGGCACGGCGACCACCAGCCCCATCTGGGTGGTGAGCAGCGCCTGGCTGATGCCGCCGGCGATGCCCCCCGTCTGCGCGAACAGGGCGCTGTCGCCCAGGGCGTCGAAGGTCTCGATCATGCCGGCCACGGTGCCCAGCAGGCCGGCCAGCGGGGCCACGGTGACGATGCTGCGCACCAGGGCGCGCCCGCGGCTGAGCCGCGCCACCACGGGCCCCAGGGCCTCCTCGATCACCGGCCCCAGGTGGGCGTCGCGGGCCTCGGGCGGCACCCGCCGCGCCACCTGCGCCGCCCGCGCCGTCCCCTCGCGCACGGCCCCGCGGAACGCCATCCAGCGCAGGCCCATGGCGTACCAGAGCACCACCGTGGCGGCGAAGAGCGGCGGCATCACGAAGCCGCCCGCCTCCATCAGGTGCACCAGATCGGCCCACACGGCGTCCATCAGGCGGCCTCGGCCGGCGGCTCGGCCGCGTCGCCCACCTTGGCGCGGTTCATCAAGATCAGCGCGCCCTGCTCGACGCCCGTCTTGATGCGCTCGGCCCACCCGTTGAGCAGGTTGCCGGCCAGCAGCGCGGGGATCGCCACCACCAGGCCCAGCTCGGTGGTGATGAGCGCCTCCGAGATGCCGCCGGACAGCAGCTTCGGGTTGCCGGTGCCGAACTCGGTGATGACATCGAAGGTGCTGATCATGCCGGTCACGGTGCCCAGCAGGCCCAGCAGCGGCGCCACCGCGGCGGTCACCAGCACGGCGGTGCCGAACCGGTCCACGCGGCCCTCCTCCTCGAGCATCTTCTCGACCACCAGCCGCTCCACCACGTCCCGGTCGTCGTGCAGGCGGGCGGCGACGGTGCTCAGCACCCGCCCGGCGGCCCCGCGGGCCCGGGCGCACTGCGCGGCGGCCTCGTCGAAGCGGCCCGCGTCCACCAGCGGCGCCGTGCGGCGCGCCAGCCCGATGGCCGACGCCCCCGACAGCGCCAGCAGCCCCACCCGCAGCAGCATCAGCAGCAGCGTGAAGCCGCCCAGGCCCACGATGACCCAGGCGATGGCCCCGCCGGCGCGCACGATCTGCAGCGGCGTCTTGGCCTGCTTGACCTCGTGGTTGCTCGCCAGGCTCTCGTACAAGAACACGCCCATGCTCGGCGGCGGCGCGCCCTGGGCCAGCGCCCGGGCCGTGGCCTCGCCCTGCACGGGGTCGAGCTTCAGCCGCCCGCCGCCCGCCGGGGTCAGCGCGCCGGCGCCCTCGGCGGCCACGCCGTACACCGCCACGTCGCCGATGCGCACCAGCGTGCCCTGCACCTGCCGGCCGTCGGCCAGGAAGAACGCGCCGGGCGTGCGGCGCACCTGGGCGCGCTCCCGCAGCAGCCCGGACAGCACCTCGAACCCGCTCGCCAGCTGGGTTGCGTGCTCCGCCGCCGTCTTGCCCGCCGGGGGCGGGGCCGCCGCGCCCTCAGCGCCGCCCTCGCCCTCAGCGCCCGCGCCGTCCGCGGCCGGCGCAGGGGCCGGGGCCGCCTTCGCCGCCACCGGGGGCCAGCTGATCTCATAGGGCGAGAAGGCGCGGCTCATCTGGGTGACCAGGCCGTCCAGGCCCTCGACGCCCTCGCTGGCCCGCTCGGCCTCGCGCTCCACCGCCTGCAGCTGCCCGGCCAGGGTCTCGGCCTCGACGCCCAGCGCCAGCACCTGCCGCTGCGCGGCCACGATGCGGGCAGTCTGCCGGGCCTCGTCCTGCGCGCCCTGGGCCGCCAAGGTCTTCAGGCGCTGCTGCAGCACCTGCTTCTCGGCCTCGAGGAACGCGTACTCCTTCTGGTAGGCCTCGGTGAGCGGATCGGCCTGGGCCGCCCCGCCGAACACGAGCACGGCCCACGCCACCACGGCCCACGGCCAGCGCCGGTGCTGCGCGCGCATCAGCCCGCCCCCTCGGCGCCCAAGAACGCCGGCAGCTCGAAGAAGCCCACCCGGATCTGCTTCTTGAACGCGTCGAACAGGCCGGTGACCTGCTCGGCCGCCTCGGCCGCGGTGATGGGCTCGACCTGCCAGCCGTCCCCGCCGCGCCGCACCACGCCGACGCCGCCGGCGCCCGTGCGGTAGAACATCGCCACCATGCCCAGCCGCACCACGTCGGCCAGCACCTCGGCGCCCTCGACCGACACCGTCTGCCGGAACAGCCCCGTGTCGCGGGTCAGCCGCAGCTCGTCCTCGCCCAGGGCCCACAGCCGCGCCAGGGCCCCCTGGGGCGTGAGCAGGTTGCGGGCGAGCTGGCCCTCGATCTCGGCGATGGCGGCCAGCCGCTCGTCGCGCTTGAAGGGCAGGCTGCCCTCGACGTGGGCCCGCAGCGCGCCGGCGGCCTGGGTCACCACCGGCGTCAGGGCCACGAGCTGCTGGGTCGCCTTCGCGATCGTGCCGCGCTTGCGGTCCACCGCCTCGCGCAGCTGCTGCACCCGCAGCTGGTCGCGCCGCAGCTCCGCCTCGGCCTCGGCGAGTTGGGTGCCCAGGGCGCGCAGGCGGTCGCGCTGCGCGCGGCGGGCGTCGTCCACCTCGCCGTTGAGCCGCTCCACGTCGGCGCGCATCTCGGCCAGCGCGGTGGCCAGGCCCTTCAGGTCCTCAGCGGCCGCCGTGCCGGGCAGCGCCCAGCCCACGACGAGCAGCCACACGAAGCAGCGCGTCCACATGGTGTGTCCCTCCCACACGAACACCCCGCCGAGGCGAGGTGCACGAGAAGCCGGCCCCGCCGGAGCGGAGCCCGTGGCGCGAGGCGCCCTCAGTTGCTGGCCCAGTTGGTCCACCCGGCGGTCCAGTCGGTGTCGCCCATGGCGCCGATGAAGGTGACCTGCTCGAAGAAGGCGTCGGCGGGGGCGGCCCCACCGGCCAGCGCCGGCGAGCCCATGGCCGGGCGGAAGTCCCCGCCGGCCACGTCCGTCAGCATCGGATCCGCCACCTGGTTGCTCTCGTTGAGCGTCGTGACGAAGGCCTCGGTGGTGAACGGGGCGCTGTCGCCCACGCCGCCGCCGTCGATGAAGCTCGCCGACTGGGGGCAGTGCACCAGGCTGTGGTGCAGGGTCAGGGCGCCGCTCAGCGCCATGCCCATGCCGTCCCAGGCGTTGAGCAGGGTGTCGGCGTCATCCAGGCTCACGCAGCCCTCGCCGAAGTTGGTCACGATCACGTTCGCCAGCTCACCGGCGGTGCCGGCGCGCAGCAGCAGGCCCAGATCGCTGTCCTCGCCCGCCGAGCCCACCAGGGTGACGTGGCTCAGCGTCGGCGCGCTGCGGGGCAGGGCGCTGTTGTTGTCGCCGTTGTTGTCGGCCTCGATGCCCTGATCGCCGTCGCCGGGGAACTGCACGGCCAGCGCGAACTGCACCTTGCCGACCCAGCCGTCGGTCCAGTCCAGGCTGTCGTCGCCGATGCCGCTCACCACCAGGTGCTTGGCGTTGACGGTGCCGCCGAAGAACTCGATGCCGTCGTCCTTGTTGTAGTGCACCTGCACGTAGTCGACCGTCGTGCCGGCGCCCACGCCCTGGAACGCGATGCCGTTGAGCTCGTTGCCCTCGCTGATGAGGCGCCCGGCGAACTCCACCCGCACGTACTTGAGCGTGCCGCTGTTGTCGTTGGCGTTGCCGCCGCCGTAGTTGCCGGTGTCGCCCTCGCCGTCGGCGGTGCAGGGCGGCGCATCGCAGCCGTTGATGGGCGCGGCGCCGTTGATGATCAGCCCGCCCCAGTCGCCCCGGGCGCGCATGCCCTCGGGCTGGCCCGACGTGAACACGATGGGCGCGGCGGCCGTGCCCTCGGCCTCGATCTTGGCCCCGCGGGCGATGGTGAGGAACGAGAGCTGATCCACGTCGCCGCGCACGGTGACGCCGGGCTCGATGGTCAGCGTCGCGCCCTCCTCGACGAACACGCCGCCGAGCAGCGTGTAGTCGGTGCCGGCCGTCAGGGTGACGTCCTGCGTGTACGTGCCCGTCAGGGCGCAGCGGCCGCTCTGGGCGAACAGGCCGGCGGGGCAGGTCACGCTGCCGTCG
>JAUHVS010000885.1 GCA_030424955.1 bacterium
AACGCGAGCGGCCCGGGGCGCGGCGTGGGGGCGAGGACCACTTGCAGCCCAGAGGGCCCGCCCCGGCGGGCCCGCGGGCGAAACGGTCCGACCCCCCGCGTCGCGCCTCGGGCCGCGACCCCGGAGCGAAAGCGCCCAAAGGGCGCCCACCGATGCCTCGCTGTCGTGCGTGAAGTGGCCAGACACCCGGCCGGATCAGTCGATCAGTGGAACAGCCACCCAAGGCTCACGATGGACGTGAACAGGAGAGAGTCCTCGTGGAACCCAGCCCCCACATCGAGCGCCACCGCCAGCGCGTGGCGGCCACGCTGCGCCAACAGCATGCCCGCGCCGGCGCCGGCGGCCAGGTTCACGGCGTACCCCGGATCGCCCGGCGTCCCGCCAAATGACACAGTGTCCCGCGAGGTCGCCATCGACAGCCCGACGCCGCCCGAGACCCACAGCCGATCGCTCACCCAGCCCTGGACCCCGGGCCCAAACACCAGATGCACCCGATCGACCCGCCCCAGGTTGGTGTCCTCGGGCGGCGCCACGCTGCCCCGTAGCTCGCCGAGCACCGCGATCCGTGGCGAGACATGCGCGCCCACGGCGGCCTGAAACCCCACCCCGATGGCGGTGCTGGGATCGGTCTGCGACACCGTCGGCTGCCGCGCCTGCAGCCCCAGCCCGACCCCGGCGCGCACTGAGAGGGTGCCCGCCTCGGCGGGCGCCGCCCATGCCCGAGGCGGGCACGCGACGCACGCCAAGAACGCAACACAAGCCACTGTTTTCATTGAACGCTTGCCCCTCACCCAGCCCTGCCTCACCCAGCGCCGCCCGGCGCCCACCCCCAAGCTAGAGCATCTGCCAGCCCAGGGTCAGCGCGCTGGTCAGGAGCTTCCCGTTGTCGTGGAAGCCCATGCTCAGATCGAAGCCGACGTACACCGTATGCGGGCCGCTGTCCCACACCACAGCGCCGCCGCCCACCGCGAGCCCCAGATCCTGATCGTCGTACTTGAACGTGACCGTATCGCCAAAGACCTCGCCGGTGACCTCGGCCTCGATGCGCGACACCCCCGCCGTGGCCATCAGCCACACCTGATCGCTGGCCCAGTACTGCAGGCTGGGCCCGAGCAGCAGGTGGATGAAGGTCACGTCGCTGACGTTGCTGTCGGGCTTGGTGAGGCTGCCGTCGATGCGGAACATGAGCGCCAGGTTCGGCTGGACGAACCCCCCGACGGCCAGGTCGATGGCCCCGCCAAGCTCGTGCTCAATGTCCCCCTCTTCGGGGATGGACGTCTGCATCCCCAGCCCAAGCCCGGCCATGACCGTCAGCCCGTCGCCCTGGGGCGCGGCCTCAAGGGCGGTGAAGGGCGCGGCGGCCAACAACAGGGCCGAGAGAACACGGGCTCGCATGAGGCACTCCTCTGGGGGCATCCCGCGCCCCCGCATCACCGATCTGTGCTGACGCCCGCGCGCGGCAGACACCGGCGCTGGGCCGCCGAGGGATCGGCGCGCCCCCCGCGCCCCACAAGCAGCGGGTCAGGGCAGCGCCCGCCCGTACCACCGCTTGAGCACCTCGAGGGCCGGCTTGCTGCGGGGCGTGTAGTCGTGGGTGACGGGCGTGGACTCGGGCCGCTCATAGAACTTCCACCAGTACACGCCGCGGCACCACGGCTGGCCTGTGCAGGCCACCATCAGCGCCTGGTACGCGAGCGCCTGCCCGTGGGGATCGGGCACCTCGCGC
>JAUHVS010000150.1 GCA_030424955.1 bacterium
ATGTGTTAAGCACGCCGCCAGCGTTCGTTCTGAGCCAGGATCAAACTCTCCAGTTGAGTTCGATGCTGACCGACTCACCCCGAAGGGTGGGCCGATCCATTAATGGGCTCACGCTCTTACTTTGCGTTCTGCTCAATTCGCTTTTCAAAGAACCGCCGCCGTTTCCGGCGACCGGCGCTGCCATCAGCAGCGGAAGCGGTTTATACGGGAGGGCCCTTTGGGCGGCAAGTTCTTTTTTTGTTCTTGGCGAAAGTTGTGCGCGGGGCCACTGACGGCGCGGGTTTGCGACCGCGCTCGGCGGCAGGCGGGCGAGAGCCCCTGCGAGTGAACGGGCCCGCGAGCTGGGCGGCTCAGCCGCAGTCGCCGCGGTCGAAGCCGAATGGGGCGCACTGGAAGCTCGGGTGGCCCCAGTCGGCGTTGGTGCCGTCGTCGCAGTTGCCGTCGCCAATCCACTCTTCGGGGTGGCACGCGTCGAGGCAGTCGCGCACGAAGCCCGGCAGGCAGCCTTCAGGGGTGAGGCCGTCGCCCTCGCCCGGGCGATCGGGTGGGGGCGCGTCGGGGTCGGGGCAGTCGGCGAGGTCCCAGGCGCGCTCGGCACAGGCGAAGTGGGCGCTGCCCCAGATCTGCTCGGTGCCGTCGTCGCACCAGCCGTCGCCGAGCCAGTCCACCGGCCAGCAGAGGCCGTCGCAGTCGGTGATCTCGCCGGCTGGGCAGGTGGCGTCGACGCCGGGCGCCTGGCAGTCGCCCTGGTCGTACGCCAAGGCCTCGCACTGGAAGTCGGCGCCGCCCCACTGGCTGTAGGTGCCGTCGTCGCAGTCTCCATCTGCCAGCCAGGCCCGGGGCTGGCAGGTCTGGTTGCAGTCGACGATCTCGTCGTCCTCACAGTCGGGGCCACCCACGGGGGGCGCACCGTCGATGGTGAGGCGGACGGTGCCGCGGGCCATCTCGACGGTGGGCACCCGGGTCTTGACCGCGGGGTCCAGCGCCGCGTCGCGCTCGAGGGCGCGCAAGAAGTAGGGCGGGAAGGTGCGGAAGAGCAGCCGCACCTGCACGGTGTACTCCCCCGGGGGGAGGGCACCGAAGTCGTAGGTCGCGGTGTCGGTGGCGCCGGGCTCGATGAGGTGGTTCTCGACGCGCTTGGCCTGCCAGGGGAACTCCACCGGGCCGGCATCGCCAAAGAGGATCTGGCGCCAGACGGTCAGCTGCGGATCGGTGCCGGGCGCGACGGTGTGGTGCGGGTCGTCGTCGCGCAGGTCGCCCTGGGTGTCGACGGTACCGGACTCGAAGCGGAGCACGCGCTCGGCGTCGTGCACGAGGACCTCGATCCACAGCTGACGCTCGGCGGTGGCCCCGCTGGGCAGGCGGTGGCCCGCGAGGTTGCGCACGCGCACAGTGATCTGGTGATCGGCCGGGCGGACCTCGATGCCGATCTCGGCGGCCTGCTCCAAGAGGGCCCGGGTGAGGCCACGGAGCTCTTCGTAGCCGGGGAAGCTGTCTTCGGGCAGCAGCGAGACGTCGACGCCGACGAAGGTGTGGCGGTGGACCTCGCGCTCGGGGCCGTCGACGGCGGCGCGGCCCCGGTAGGCGGGCATGTGGCAGGTCTGGCAGGTCTTCTGGTCCGCCTGGGCCCAAGAGGCCCACTCGTCGTAGGTCTCTTCGATGGGCGCGCCGGCGGGGTTGGTGACGTTGTGGCAGCTGCCGCAGAGGTCGCTGGTCTTGTGGAGCGGGCTGTGCTCGGAGCGGTGCGCCGCCGTGTCCTGGGGGTCGGCGATGGTGGCCCGCATGGTGCCGTCCGGCGTGTAGATCATGCGGGCGTTGCGGGGCTCGTTGACCGCCGTGACGGTGTGGCAGACGTCGCAGCTCACCCCGCGCTGGGCGGCGGCGCTCAGGCCGCTGAAGTCCTGCACGTGGCTGTCGCCCAGGGCGCGGACCGGGGTCTGGCCGAGGGCCAGGCCGGGGGGCGTGTGGCACTGCACGCAGAACTGGCCGAGGCGACCCTCGGTCTGGCGCTGGCCGAGCCGCACCATGGCGTGGAAGACGGGATCCTCGGCCGCATAGGCGTGGTTGCTGATGCGCCACTCGCGGACGTGGGTGGGGTGGCAGTTGATACAGGCGCGCACCGGGTCGCGGAAGGTGAGGGTGCGGGCCTCCCGGGCCGTGAACAGCGGGGGCGGGTTGGCCAGCGGGGTCGGGGCCCCCTGGGGCGGCGGCGCGCCCGCAGCGATCCAGCGGCTGACGAGGTCGAGCCACGCAGGGTCGAGTTGCTGCGCGGGCGAGGGCATGGCCATCCCCTCCCCCACGCCGGGGCCCGCCAGCTTTCGGATCAGGAAGGAGCGCTCGGGGTCTGCGGGCCGCACCCGCAGCCAGCCGTTCTCGGCCGCGACCGGGTTCTGCGGGGGCGCCCCGAGCAGCGCGCTGTGGGCCGAGGCCGGCACGGTGAAGTCGAGGCCGCCGCTCGCAGCTGCGGGGTCATGGCACCCGGGGATCGCGCAGCCTGGCTGCAGGATGTGGTGGTGCACGTTGTCGAAGGTGGCGGCGAGCTGAGCAGGATCGGCCACCCCCCCGAGATCGACCGTGCCAGCGTCGGGCGGGCGTGGGTCCGCCTGGGTCTTCTGGCCGTCGTCGCAGCCGAGCAGCGCCAGGATCAGGCACCCGCAGATGTGCGCCCTCGCGCGCAGGCGCATGCGAGCGCGCGTCGCGCGCGCCGCTTTATAGTGTGACATGAGGCTCCCCCTGCTCTCCGGCGCTGTGCCGAGTCCCCGACAGACGGCGGCCACACGCAGCGGTGCCGATGCACGGCGCGCGTGACCTGTGGGTCTGCTTAGGCGAGAGGATTGAGAACCTGGGCGGCCCCCGCAAGGGGGGGCCTACGCTGGGCCCGCCTGCGCCCCGGAGGTGGGGCTGCGCCGACGGGCGGCGTCCGGGCGGAGCGCCGTCGGCGTGGGCTCAGCCCTGCGCGCGGCGAAGCTCGCGGCGGCGGCCGGCGGCGCCACGGGTGGCGGTCATGAGCCACTGGAAGCCCACGACGCCCACGACCACCACGCTGGCGATGAGGATGCCCTTGAGGACGCCGAGGCCCATGAAGCTCAGCACCATGAGCGCGAACGCGTAGAAGTCGCGCTTCGCGGCGAACATGAAGGTGTTGCAGAGGCGCTGGAAGACGGTGGGGTCGTCGGCGTTCTGGAAGTCCCACTCGATGGCCAGGTGGGTGCCCTTCCCCGACTCCAGGAGCTTCTTGTACAGGCTGCCCGCGACGATCCAGCCGACCACGAAGGTGGTCAGGCCGATCTGCCACCAGATGGCCTGCCCCGTGAGGCGCGAGACGGCGACCCCCATGGCCAGGAAGTAGGTGGTGTTGACGATGTCGTCGCTGACGGTGTCGAACCACTCGCCCCAGTCGCTGTGCTTGAACTTGAGCCGGGCGATCTCGCCGTCGCAGCCGTCGATGGCGCTGGAGAGCTGGAAGAGGACGCCGCCCAGGGGGATCAGCCAGAGGCTGCTGGGGCTGACCATCATGGTGACCACCGACGCCGCCAGGCCCACCAGCAGGCCCACGGCCGTCATGTGGTTGGGCACGACGTTGGTGTTCACCAGCAGCCGCGTGAGGCTCTTGGAGATCTTGCGGTTGATGTGCTTGCTGACCGGGCCGTCGATGTCCTTGGTGAGGGACTTGAAGAGCAGCTTCTCGGCGTGGGTCTTGGACCCGGGGGTGTCGACGTCCTGCCACCAGGCGGCGCCCACGTCCACGACCCGCGCCTTGTCCTGCTGCACGAGGGCCTGCACGCCGTCGCTGAGCGAGGTGTCGCCCCGCTCGTCGAGGACCACCTGCAGGGCGTCAAACAGCGCCGGCGCGCAGCGGAAGACGCCGGTGTCGATGGCGTCGAAGTCCTCGAGGGTCTTGCCGATCTTCACGATGCGCTCGCCCGGGCCCGTCTGGACCTTGGTGGCGTCATCCATGTCGTAGATGGTGTTGATCTTGCGATCCACGGCCAGCAGCAGGCCGCCCTCGGGGCTCTGCACCTGCAGGCGCTTGTAGATCTCGGCGTCGACCACGTGGTCGGCCATCATCAAGAAGAACTCGCCGCGGATGTGCGGGCGGGCCGCCAGCACGCTCACGCCGTTGCTGAGCTGGTAGCGCTCGTTGAGCACCCACACCAGGTCGAGGTCGGCGAGCTCAGGGTCGTCGGCGATGGCGCCCCGCACGCGGTCGCCGTCGTGCCCGAGCACGATGACGAAGCGGGTGATGCCGGCCTTCTTGGCGGTCAGCACCGCGCGCTTGAGCAGCGAGAGGCCGCCGACCTGCACGAGGGGCTTGGGCAGCGGCTGGGTCTCGCCGCGGATCCGCGAGCCCATGCCAGCGGCGAGGATGATGGCCTGATCGACGGGGTTGACGCGCATCGCTCTTCCTTTCCGGAGTCGGCGCTGTCTTGGAGTAGCGGTGCTCCACAGTCGAGACGAGGTGGAGGGTGCATGCTCCAGGGCGGCGCCGCCCGGCGGGGTCTTGCCCCGCAATTCGTGTTCGGGGAAGAGCAGAAGCAAGGATCGATCCAAGCCGGATGCGCCCGCAGCATGGGCGTTTGAGGCGCTCGACGGCGGGCGAGGGCCAGCGGCTGAGGGGCTGGGGCGCGCGGTCTCAGGCGACGGGCCGCCCGGCGTCAGCGGCCGGGCTCACCCCGCGGCGGCCGGTCGGGGTCGCCCTCGCTGAGCACGTGTCCGAAGAGGAGCGGCCAGGTGTCCACCAGCGCGGGCGCGAGCAGGGCGACGGCGTAGGCCTCGATGGCGCGGGTGCCCCGACGGCGGCGCCAGTGCTCGATGCGGGCCACCATGGCCTCGCGCCAGAGGGCGGGCGTGATCTCGATGAGATCGGCGACGGCCTGCTGGGCGTCCGGGTCCGTCGCGGCCATGGTGACCAGGGGGCGGATCCACGGATCGGCGAGCCGGATGCGGGTGGCGTGCCCCAGGCGGTCCATCAGCGCGGGGCCGTCGGGCTCATGGAAGAGGGCGGCCCACGCCATGCTGCGGCGGGCGACGCTGGCCTGTGGATCGAGCAGCAGCCGCTCCAGGGCCGGGCGGGCCTCCCCCGCGCGGAGCACCCGGCCGAGCACGGGCAGGCAGTCCACCTCGGCGGCGGTCAGGGCCTCGGCCTGGATGAGGCGGGCGAGCTGCGCCTGCAGGGCCGCGATGGGGGTGCCGCCTCGGCGCGCGTGGAGGCGCGCGCGGCTGCCCGGCGGCTGGGCGAGGAGCGCGCGCAGGGTCGCCTCGGCATCGGGGTCTGGCCCGTCGGTGGCCGGCCCGTCGGTGGCCGGCCCGTCCAGGCAAGCGGGCGTGGTGTGGGCGCAGGCGGGGTGGGCAGCCATGCGACCTCCCGGGTTCGGCGGCGTGGTGCCGGCACGAGACAGGCCGCTTCGGGGAGCCACGGCGCAGCCGCAGGGGGGACGCACGGCCCGTTCACACGGCCCCCGACTGGGTTCATCGGACAGCGGGCGCGGGTGTTGCGCGAAATCGACGGGGGGGCTGCTATTTGGGGGCGCGCCCGGGCCCCTCGCGCGCGTCGACCTGGGCCGCGAGCTGGGTCCAGGCGGCCTGCTGGGTGTCGGCGCGCCAGGGGTGGCCGGCGGGGAGCCAGTGCACGCCGAGCAGGGCCTCGATGCCGCCCGACAGGGCGACGGCGATGGGGGCCTGCTCGCCCCGCTGGAGCACCACGGCGCCGCCCCCAGCCCGCACGCGCGCGCACCCCGAGGGGGCGCGCCACCAGCCGTCCGCGTCGGGGGTGGGGCCCAGGCCCTCGGGGGGCTGGAGCGGCACGTCGACGACGAAGGCCCGCCGCGGGCCCTGCAGCAGGGTGAACAGCCGCAGGCCGCCCGCCGCGGGGGCCCACGCCGCCTGCCGGAAGTCGTGGCTGCCCGGATCGGGCGCGTCACCTGGGGTCAGCCGGTAGAGGGCCGCGAGGCGCTGCACGGCCTGTGCGGGCAGCGAGGGCAGGCGGCCCAGGGTGGGGTCGGCTGGCTGGCCGGGCGCGCGCACGGTGACGAAGCGGCTGTTGTCGAACCAGTCGGGCGCGCGGCCGGTGAGGGCCAGGCGCAGGCCCAAGTGATCGCCGGTGACGCTCATGACCGTGATCTCGTTGTGCTCGGCGCGCACCTCGCCGGGCGCCCGGGGCAGCCGCGAGGGGTAGCCGGCCCAGATGTGGGGGGTGCCGCCCGCGAGGGGGACGCCCCACAGGAGCTGCACCCGGCGGTCGATGGCGCCCTCGGGGCCGGTCAGGCGCTCGGCGCTCGACACCAGGCGCAGGGCGTGCGCTGCGCCTGCGCGATCGATCACGGCGAGGCCCGGCGCCTCGACGACGAAGGGGCGGCCGGCGCCGGGGCGGATCTCGACGGTGCCGTAGCGGCCGTCGGGGTGACGCACGGTGACCAGGGCCCGGCAGGTGCCAGCGGGCGATCGGCGGGCCTCGCGGCCAGGGCGGGGGGGCGTCCGCGCAGCGACGGGGGCCGCCGGGGCTGGCCTGGGTGGGGGCGCCGGATCGGCGGCAGGCGGCGCTTGGGATCCCGAGGCCCTGGCGGTGGGGGCCGCCCCCTCGCCGATGGTGAAGGCCACGCTGCCCAGGCGCTCGCCGTCCGCGCGCTCGAGGTCCACGCGCCACGCGCCGGCGTGCTGGGGGTGCATCCAGCGCCGGCTCCAGGTGCGCCAGCGGGGCGAGGGCTTGACGGTGACCGGCTTGCGGTACACCTCGCGGCCGTCCCTGGACCACACGAACACCAGCGGAGCGGCCGGGCCGCCCGTGTTGTCGACGTGGGCCCACGCGAAGACCCGGCCGCCGTCGGCGGGGAACCGGCTGGCCTCCCCCACGGGCTGCTTGGCGACGACGTCTCGGGCCATCACCAGCCGCACGACCTGCGGGCCCGCCACCGCCGGCGTGGCCCAGCCCAGCCCCCACCCGCTCAGCGCAAGAATCCACAACGACAGCGTCCGCATGGCGGCACCCTGCCCCACCGGTCCCGTTGGACTCAAGCGCCGTTGCGCCCGTGCCCGCGCCCGCCCACACTGAGCGGGCCCCACCCTGGAGAGCCGCGTTGCCGTCGCCCGAGGATGACCTGCCCGATGTGCGCGACGGCCTGACCCGGCTGGAGCGCGTGATCTTGTATGAGCTGCACCAGGCCCAGCAGGCGAGCGGCGGGGATCGGCGTGTGCCCACCGCGATGATCTATGGGCGGGTGTGCGAGCACCTGCCGGTGTCGGTGCCCCGCTTCCAGCGGGCCCTGCAGCGGCTGACGGGCCGGGGGTGGGGATGAGCGTCGCGCGCGGGTGGGCGGGGGTGCTGGCGGTGGTGCTGGTCAGCCTGGGCTGTGACGACGGGGCGGACGGCACGGCGGCGGCGGACGGCGGCCTGGACCGTGGTGCCGCCGCCAGCGACGCAGCCGGCGACGCGCGGGCCGGCGACGCTCAGCCGGATGGCGCGCGCCCGGACGCCTCGCTGCCAGATGTGGGACCCGACGCCGCCCTGCACGACGCCCTGCCAGCCGACGCGGCGGCCATGGACGCCGGCCGCCCCGACGCGACGCCCGAGGACAGCGCCGTGGCGGACGCCGCGGTGGATCAAGGCGTCGCCGCCTGTCGGCAGACCGTCGTGGTCGACGGCTGGGAGGTGTTCGCCTTCGAGGCCAGCCGCGCCGACGCCACCGCCGAGGCCGCGGGGGCGGCCGACGAGGCCTGCAGCCGCCGGGGCGTGCTGCCCTGGACGGGGCTGACGGTGGTCGACGCCCGGGCGGCCTGCGAGGCGGTGGGCTTCTCGCTGTGCACCGGCGCCGTGTGGGAGCGCACCTGCGCCGGCGATCCGGGCAGCGTCGACTACCGCGCCTTCCCCTACGGCAACGCCCACGCGGGCGGCCTGTGCAACGACCACGTGAGCGGCGGCGGCGCGCTGGAGGTCACCGGCCACCGCGCCGGCTGCGCCACCCCCGAGGGGGTGTTCGATCTGTCGGGCAACGTGTGGGAGCTGGTGGACGATCCCCTGGGTCGCCGCGGCGCGAGCTGGCGGCCCGACGCCGTGAACTTCCGCGTGGACTCGGCCCGCTGCGACCGCCAGGTGTTCGTGGGCGAGGCGTTCTTCGCCGACGATCTGGGCTTCCGCTGCTGCCGACCCGCCCCTTGACGAGGCCCAGGCGGCTCAGCGCGTGAGGGTGCCGGGATCGGTGTTGGCGCCGCAGAGCACCACGCCGATGGGGCCGGGGTCGCCGTCGAGCAGGCCGCTGGCCAGCGCCGCGAAGGCCGCGCAGCCGCCGGGCTCGTAGACCTGCCGGGTCTGGTCCCACAGCCACTGTCGCGCGGCCATGATCGCCTCGTCGGTGACCAGCTCGATGCGATCGAGGCCCGCCGCGCAGACGGGGTAGGTGATCGCCCCCGCCTGGCCTGCGCCGAGGGCGTCCGCGGCCACCGACTCGATCTGCGCGAGGCGCACCGGCTGCCCCGCCCGCAGGGCCTCGTGCATGGTGGCCGCGCCGAAGGGCTCGACGCCGATGACGCGCCGGCCGTCGGCGGCCAGCACGGCCCCCGCCGCCAGGCCGCCGCCGCCCACCGCCACGACGATGGTGCGCACCTCCGGGGCGTCCTCGATGAGCTCGCGCACCGCCGTGCCCTGGCCGGCGATGACGTCGGCGTCGTCGTAGGCGTGCACGTAGGGCCGGCCGCTGCTCAGCGCGTAGTTGCGGGCCGCGAGGGCAGCCTCGGGGTAGGCCCCCGGCACCCGGCGCACCTCGCCCCCCGCGCGCTCGATGGCCTGCACCTTCACCGCCGGCGCGCCCTCGGGCACGAAGGCGTGCACCGGCACGCCCAGCAGGAAGCCGGCCCAGGCGACGCCGAGCCCGTGGTTGCCGCCGCTGGCGGTGATCACGCCGCCCCGGGCGTCGGGCCCCAAGGCCATGAGCTTGTTGAGCGCGCCGCGCAGCTTGAAGCTGCCGGAGCGCTGGAGGCCCTCGAGCTTCACCGTGACGGGGCGGGCGCCGGGCCCGTTGATGGTGATCGTGGGGGTGCGCCGGATCCACGGCTGGATGCGCTCGGCGGCGCGGACGACGTCTTCGGGGGTAGGCAGGTTCATCCGGCCAGTATACCCGGAAATTCTATGCGCGCAGCCCCCGCCGCGCCGCCCCCCCCGCGGCGTGGACGGCGCGGGCCGCAGGGGGCAGGATGGGCCGGTGAGATGGCCCCTCCCCCGCTCCCTGCGCGCGCAGCTCGCCGCCGGGGTGCTCATCCCCGCCGTGCTCGCCCTGGGCGCGCTCACGGCGTTGGCGTTCTTCGCCACCCGGGCGCTGGTGGAGACCGAGGTGGGCCAGCGCCTGAGCGACGCCGCCGCCGCCACCGCGGCGGGCCTCAGCGGTGGGCTGGTGGCCCGGTTCCAGCCCGACAACCACCGCACGCACGAGAACCTGATCAACCGCCTGGGCCGCGCCACCGAGGCCCTGGCGGCCCGCCGGGTGTTCCTGGTGCGGCCCAACGGCGAGGCCATCGCCGATCCCACGCCGGGCGCGCCGCCGCCTGGGCAGCCCGACCGCAGCCTGGCCGAGGACCGCTTTGAGCTGACCCAGGTGGCGGCGGGCCAGCGGGCGGCGAGCGTGCTCTACACCGGCACGGACGGCGTGCGGTACATGCGGGGCTTCGCGCCGGTGGTGCATGAGGGCGAGGTGGTGGCCGTGCTGGGGGTGGAGGGCGACGCCCACGTCTACCGCGCGCTGGACGCCCTCGCCCGCTACCTGGTGGGGCTCGCGGTGCTCGCGCTGATCGCGCTGGCCGCGATGGTGCTGGTGCTCGCCCGCGCCCTGACCGCGCCGCTGGGGCGGCTGGTGGCGGCGGCCGAGCGCATCGGCGCGGGTGAGCTGGACGCCCCGGTGCCCACCGTGGGCCGCGCCGCCGAGATCAGCCGGCTGGCGCGCACCATGGACGAGATGCGCGACGCCCTGCGCAAGCGGGACCGGGAGCTGCAGATGATGCTGGGCGGCATCGCCCACGAGGTGCGCAACCCGCTCGGCGGCATGGAGCTGTTCGTGGGGCTGCTCGCCGAGGATCTGGCGGACCGGCCCCCCGAGCTTGAGCTGCTGGGGCGGGTCAAGCGGGAGCTGGGCCAGCTCAAGCGCGTGGTGGAGGAGTTCCTGGCCTACGCCCGCCACACCCCGGTGACCCGCGCCGACGTGTCGCTGGGCGATCTGGTGTTCGAGCTGTCGATGGGGGCCGCCGACGTCGCGGTGCAGCTCGAGGGCCCCTACGAGGCGACGCTGTCGGCCGACCCGGATCAGCT
>JAUHVS010000151.1 GCA_030424955.1 bacterium
GTTGGGCTTGAACAGCTCCTGCTGGGCGCTCAAGCCGTCGAGCAGCTGCTCCATCTGCGGGATGTCGGTCATCTCGAGCCGCACGCCCGCGATGGCGCCAAACGAGATCGGCCCCAACAGCTCGTTGAGCCGGCTGATCTGCCGCCGCGCCCGCCGCCGGAGCTGCCGCACGAAGTGGGCGACGTCCTCGGCGCTGCCGGCGAGCACCCGCTCCTGGTGCTGCAGGCGCGCCTCCAGGCCCGCCAGGTGGGTGTTGAGGCGCTCCAGCCCCTGCCGCGGATCCGTCGTCTCGGCCAGCCGCGAGGGCAGGCACCGGCGCAGCCACGCCCGGGTCGCGATCCAGGCCTCCACGTCGCCCTCGGGGGTGCTGGGGGCCTCGGTGACCGCCTCCAGCACCTCGTCGCCCTTCTGGGCGCGGCGCAGCCGCTCCACCAGGGTCGCCCGCTGCACCCGCGCGTTGATGCGCCCCTCGGGCTGCTCGGGCTCGGCCAGCCCGTTGGCCGACAGCGTCACCCGCAGGGCGGTCAGGCGCTCGCGCAGGGGCGCCCACTTCGCCTGGGCCGCGTCGGCGTCGGCCTGCGCCCGGGTCAGATCGGTGCCCACCCGGGTGCGCTGCGCCGCCAGGGTGCCGCGGTCGCGGCTGACGGCGCGCTCCTTGTCGTGCAGCCCCTCCAGCTTCTCGTTGGCGGCGGTGACGGCGGCCTCGGCCTCCTCCAGATCCTGGATCTCGGGCCGGCCCACCCCCAGCGCCCGCAGGCTGCTCAGCGCGGCGTCCAGCGTGGCGGCGTGGCCTCGGGCCAGGCGATCGGCGGCCAGGTGGGCCTCCCGCGCGGCGTCCAGGTTGGCCTCGGCGGCCTCCACGGCGGCCTCGGCCTGCGCCTCGGCCACCCGCGCGCTCTCGACGCGCTTGCGGGCGTCGGCGTGGCCCAGCCGCAGCTCAGCGAGCTCGGTGGTGGCGCCGTCGTCCTCGTAGGCGTCGCGCACCTCGGCGAAGGCCCGCAGGGCCTCGTCGGCCGCGTCGAGCCGGTCGCGCTCGCCGTCGGCGGCCGCCAGCCGGGCCTCGAGCTGGATCAGCGCCTCGGGCCCCGGCGGCACCCACTGCAGGGTCGCCAGGCTGGCCTGCACCGTCGCGATGGCCTTGCCGTGGGCGTCGAGCCAGGTGACCGCGGCCTGCACGGCGGCGGCGTCGGCCTTGGCCTGGGCCAGGGACACGGACGGATCCGGCTCGTCCAGCAAGGCCGCGTCGGGCGCACACGCGCGCAGGGCGTCCAGGCGGTCGTTGGCCTCGGCCAGCTGGTGCTCGGCCTCGGCCCGCGCGGCGCGGGCCGCCTCCACAGCGCCCTTCGCCGCGTCCAGGGCCGACTCAGCGGCCGCCAGATCGCCGGCCGGATCGGCCACGTCGAGCAGATCAGCCTCGGGCAGCAGCGCCGCGCACCGGCGGCGGGCGGCCTGGGCCTCGGCGATGCTGCGCCGCAGCTCGTCGGCCTGCCGATCCAGGGCCTCGCGGCGGGCCACCTGCTCGGCGCGCAGGGCGGCGCGGGCGGCGCGGCCCACCACCGGCGAGGCCGGCGGCTGGGTGAGGCGCCAGGCCTCGCCGAAGCGCGCGAGGACGCCCGCGTCCCCCTCGGCCTCGATGGCCCCGCCGCCCGTGCGCACCAGCTCCTGGGCCGTGTGCCCCTCGACGAACCACACGGGGCCCGGCGCCCCAGGGGGCCAGGCCTCGGCGGCGTCGTAGGCGTCGTCCACCACCAGGGCGTCCACCAGCGGCCCCAGCCGGGCCTCCACCGACGGGGCCTCCTCCACCGACACGTCGTCGAAGCGGGCGCGCAGCGGCGCCCCGCCCACCAGATCGGCGGCGGCCTGGAAGTCGGCCGACAGGCCGCGGCCCGCCTCGTCGAGCTGCACCAGCGCCGAGCCGATGGTGCGGCCCTCGGCCTCCACCACCCGCAGGGTCTCGGCCAGGGCCTCAGCGCGGCGCTCCAGCTGCTCGTGCAGCGTGCGCAGGGCCTCGGCGTGATCCAGCTCGGGCGGCGCCTCGAGCCCATCGCTAAGGGTCGCGGCGGTCTCGCGCAGGCTCAGGGCCCGCGCGGCGGTGCGGCGGGCGGCCTCGTAGGCCTGGGCCAGCTGGCTGCGGGCGGCCTCGGCCTCCACCAGGCTCGCCTGCGCGCTGCGCTGGGTGATCTGGGCCTCGCGGGCCGCGGCCTCGGCCGCCTGCTGCACCCCATCGAAGTCCGCCGCGCTGGTGGGCCGGGTGCCCGCGTCGGGGAAGGCCTTGGCCAGCCGGTCCGCCAGCCGCCCCAGGCGCCGCTGCACGTCCTCGAGCAGGCGCACGTCCCGGGCCAGGGCCGGGGCGCGGGCCCGCAGGCTCTCGCGGGCGCGGGCGTCCGCCAGCAGCCCCTGGGCCGCCGCGTACGCGCCCTCGGGCGCGGTGTCGCCCACACACTTCGACAGGGCCGCCAGGGCCCGGTCGAACTCGGCGCGGCGCTGGGCCGCGGTGTCGATCTCGCGGCGCAGGGCGCGGCGCTCGTCGTCCACGGCGGTGCGGGCCGCCTGCACGTCCGGGCGGGCGGCGGCGGCGTCGTCGGGCGCCAGCTCGGGCTGGCTCAGCCGCGCGCGGGCCTCGGCCAGGGACTTGTGCGCGCGCTGGTGGCGGGCCACCCGCCCCTGCAGGCCCTCCAGGCCCGCCTCGGCGTCGTGCAGCCCCCGGCTGGCCTCGTCGAGCAGCCGGCGCCGCTCCGTGCGCCGCGCCCGCGCGTCCGACCGCACGATGTCGGCCTGCTTGACCCGCTCCGCGCCCGCCGCGACGGCGGCGTCGAGGGGGGGCTGGTCCTGCTCCAGCCCGTTGACCTGCTTGACCAGCTCCCAGCCGCGCCGCACCCGGTCGCGCCGCGCGCGGTTCTTCTCGAGGATCTCGCGGGCGTCGTCGATCTGCTCGCTGAGCACCGCCTCCCGGGCCGCCAGGGTCTCGTCCTGGCGCTCGATGGTCTGGGCCTCGGTGCGCAGCCGCTCGGCCTCGGCCACCCGGGCCTCGTAGGCCGAGCCCGCGGCCTCGGCGCCCTCGCGGGCCTCGGCCATCGCCGCCTCGAACATCGCCCGACCGGCGGCATACACCGCCCCGATCTCGCGCTGCAGGCGCCCCGCGCGCTCCACGTCCAGCCGGCTGCGGTGGCAGGCGTCCAGGTTGGTCTGCATGCGCGTGAGCGTGCTGCCCAGCGTGTCCTCGGCCTCGAGCACGAAGCGGCGCAGGTCCCGGGTCAGGCCCCGGGACAGGCCGCCGGTCATGCTGGTGCGCAGCACCTCGTTGAAGCGCTTGCGGGCGTCGTCGCCGGTGAGCCGCATGGGCGTGACGCCCAGCTCGAACAGCGCCGAGAAGTAGTCCTTGGCGGTCTTGAAGACCTCGAGCTGGCCCCCCGCCGCCTGCACGGCCGCGCGCAGCTCCTCGAGCTCCGGCACCTCGTCGGTGCCCAGGATCGCCGAGCGGTGCAGCAGGGCGTCCTGCAGCGGCGCGTCGTCGGCCAGGCCGTGGATGCGCAGCGGCTTGATCTCGACGGCGGGCTCCGCGCCCTTGCGCAGCTGCACGCCGAAGAGCGCGCTGTCGCCCCCGGGCAGCCGGAAGCGCACCCAGCTGTAGGCGGGCCGGCCGGGATCGCCCAGGCGGCCCCAGATGCCCCGGTCGCCGCCCGCGGCCTCGCCCTCGCCCAGGTTGGTGAAGCGCAGCCGCGTGAGGTCGGGCAGCAGCACGACGTAGGTGGCGATCAGGGCGGTGGTCTTGCCGGCGCCGTTGTCGCCCTCGAGCGCGGTGACGTGCCGATCGAGGTCGAGGGGCGCGAAGAACACCCCGCGCCAGTTGACCATCACCAGCTTCTCGGCCTGTACCCGGCCCGCGCTCATGGCTCGCTCCCGTCGTCGACGTCGTCGCCGTCATCGAGGTCGTCGTCGAGGTCGTCGTCCAGCTCGTCGAGGGGCCGATCGGCGTCCGCCGGGCCCGCCGGCGCCACGGCGTCGGGATCCTCGATGGCCACCTCGCCCACCCGCACCAGCGCCGCCAGCGCCTCGGCGGGATCCTCCGCGCCGCGGGCGGGCTCCACGAAGCGCATGAGCGGATCGCGCAGGCCGATCAGATCCTCGTCCAGCAGATCGACGAAGCCCAGCCGCGCCAGCCGCCGCAGGGCCGTCGACACGTCCCGCCGCGCGTTGGCCTCGGCCCGGTGCACCGTCGCCCGCCCGCCCCGCCGGCGGGGGTTCAGCGCCACCAGCAGCGCGTCGTTGCCCACCAGATCCCGCAGGCGCTCCAGCAGCTGGCCCCGGGTCACGGCGCCGGCCTCCAGGGTGGCGGGCTCCAGGGCGAACAGCGCCAGCACCTGGCCCACCAGCATCTCGGCGGGGCTCAGCCGCCGCGCCGGCAGGCGCTCGCCCACGGGCCGCAGGTAGAAGAAGCCGTCGGCGGCGTGCACCAGATCGGCCCCGTAGCGCCGGTAGTGCGGCTCCAGCCACGGCGACGCGTCCACCAGGAACTGGTAGTCCGCCGGGTGCTGGGCGTCGATGTGGCCGCCGCTGCGCAGGGCCTGATCGAGCCGGGGGAACGCCTCGTCGGCGATGACCGCTGCGAGATCGGGGAAGGCGCCGTCGTCACGCATCATCAGCCTCGGCTGCCAGGGTCCAGTCGGTGACTTCAATGTCGGTGTCGCCCACCTCGACCCACGGCCCCAGGCCGTGGCGCCGCTGGGCGCGGGCGGCGACCTGCGCGGCCACCTGCCCCACCAGGCCGTAGCGCTCGTCGTCGGGCACGCCCTCGAGCACCTGGGCCACCACGTCCGCCAGGCTCAGCGCGCCGCTGGCCAGGGCCAGGGTCACCCGCGCGGCGATGTCGACGGGCGGGGCCTCCACCGGGGCCACGAGACCGGGGCTCCAGTCCTGCTGCACCCGCCGCACCGGGGGGCGCAGCACGCTGCGGGTCGGCAGCGGGAGCGACACCAGCCGGGGCGGCGCCGCGACGCGCAGGGCAAAGGGGCGCTGCGGCCAGTCGCTGATGAAGGCCCGCAGCCGGGTGCTGAGCTGCCGGTCGGGATCCAGCCGCACCACGTCCCGCAGGAAGCGGTGCACCGAGCGGTGGTACTCGCTCCAGGCCTCGTGGCGGCTGCGGCCCCAGGCCAGCAGGCGGTCGATCTGGTCGCCGGTTCGGCGCACGGCGATGAGCACCTCGATGCGCCCGGCCTCCTGGGCCAGCGCCTGGATGTCATCGAGCACCGCGTGGGCGGTGTTCGCGTGCTGCAGCAGCAGGCTCTTGAGCTCGGTGAGGGTGTCGCCGGTGCGCTCGAGCATCGCCTCGATGCCGCCCAGGGCGTCGAGCCAGTCGGCCTCGAGCAGGCGGGTGATCTCGGCGCGGATGGTGCGCTGCGCCTCGTCCAGGCCGAGCTGACGGCGCTCGACGCCGTTGAGCAGCTCGGCCACCACCAGCTCCAGGGGCAGCCGCACCTTCTCAGACCACAGGGTCGTCTCGGTGGCCACCTCGGCGGCCGCGCGCACGCCCTCCAGCCCCGCCACGATGGAGTGCATCAGGCCGTCGAGGGACTCGCGGGTGAGCCGCTCGTCGGCCAGGTGGCGCTTGACGATGGCCAGGGCCAGCGGGCTCAGGGCGTACTCGCCGGCCCGCACGATGCCCGCGCCGTCGAGGCGCACCACCAGCCCCTGGGCGCGCAGGCGCTCGATGGCATAGGTGGCGCGGGTGCGGGGGCTCTCGGGCCGCTCGACGGCCGCGATGGTGGCCTCGAAGAGCGCCGCCAGGGCGTCCTCCTCGAAGAGCATCGAGCCGCCGGCCTCGGCCTGCAGGTGCATGGCGGCCAAGCAGCACAGCTCGGCGGTGTCCACCCGCAGGTGGGCCCCGCGCTGCGCGAGGCGCGCGATGCTACGATGGTGATCAGCGGCAGACATGGGCGAGCCGGTCTACCGGAGCCCGCCCGCGAGGGCAAGGTCACGCTGCCCAGCGCCCGCGGGCGCCCGCCTAATCAGCGGACGTCAGGGCCCCGGGCTGGGCCTCGGCGGCGCTCAAGCCCCCCGCCTCGGCCCGCGCCACGGCCAGCCGGCCGCGCTGGCCCTCGGGCAGCCGCGCCTTCACCCGCTCCAGGGCCGCCAGGGCGAGCCCGCGGGTGGCCTCGTCGGCGTCGTCGCCGTGCGCGTACGCGCCCAGCACCGGCAGCGCGGACGGCCCACCCAGCCGCGCCACCAGCTCGACCCAGCCGGGGGCCAGCCGACCGGCCACGGCGCGCAAGAGCGCCGCCTCGGCCAGCGCCGGCTCGCCGGCCAGGGCCTCGGCGGTGGCCGCCACCACGTCGCTCGGCGCGTCCGCCGCGGCCGCCACCAGGGCCTCGACCCCGTCGGCGGTCCACCCCTGCTCGGCCCGGGCCCGCAGCGCCCGCACCCGCAGCCGGGCGCCCAGCGCGGGATCGCAGGCCGCCGCCATCAACACGGCGGGCTCGCCCAGGGTCAGCGCCGCCCAGGCCCGCAGGCTCGGATCCGCCGCGGCCTGCTCGCGGATCGCCACGGCCTGCGCCACCGGCTCGCCCCCAAAGGCCTGGAGCAGCGCGATGGCGCGCACCGCCCGGCCCCCCGGCCGCTGATCCGCCAGCCAGCCCCGCAGGGCGTCCTCGGGCAGGGTCAGCACCCGGCTGAGCACCTCCAGCTCATCGGCGCTGCGGGCGCGGGCGGCCTCGAAGTCGGGCGCGTCGGGCACCAGCGCCATGATCCGGTCGTCGAAGATCTCCTGCACCGGCACGAGCAGCGTGCGCGCGAGCTGGTGCAGGGGCGTGCCGGGGGTGAGGTTCGCCAGCCGGTAGGGCCGCGCGCCCGCGCCGAGGCGCTCCACGTACGCCTGCTGGCTCAGGATCTCGGTCAGCGGGCCCCCGCGGTTGCGCTGCTGCACGGTGTAGGTCTCGAGGACCCCGTCCTCCCACAGCGCGCCGTCCCGTTGAGCGCGCCGGGTGTCGGTCCGCCGCTGGTGCACCGCCAGCCCCGCGCTGCCCATCAGCGAGACGTCGGCGCCCTCCGCCCGCAGGGCCCGGTTCAGCCGGAACTGCTGCGCGAAGACCAGCCGGTAGAGCCCGTAGCCGAGGGCCCCCACGGCCCCCACGGCCGCCACGGCGGTCGCCATCACGATGACGCCCGGGGCCAACATCAGCCGTCCCCCCCGTCCACCACCTCGCTCAGGCCCCCCACCCCGTCCGTCGCCACCGCGAGCTGACCGGCCTGGCCGCTCGGCAGCCGCCCCTGCACCCGGTCCAAGGCGGCCCGCGCCGCCCGCCGCGCCTCAGGCGGCCGGTCGTCACCGTAGGCCCAGCCCCCCAGCAGCGGCAGCGACGCCGGCCCGCCCAGGGCCCCCAGCAGGTGGGCCCAGCCAGGCCGCAGGTCCTCCTCGGCCAGCGCCAGGAGCGCCGCCTCCGCGGCGGGCCGCGCGTCTGTCATCTGCGCCGCCACCCGGTCGAGCACCTCGGGGTGACCCTCGGCGAGGGCCGCCAGCAGCGCGTGCAGGTCGTCGGCAGACCAGGCGAACCGACCCCGCGCGGACGCCGCCCGCAGGCGCAGCCCCCGCTCCACCTGGGGATCCAGGATCACCGCCTGCAGGGCCTCGGGCGTGTCCAGCGCCAGCGCGGCGAGGCCCCGCAGCATGGGATCCGTGTCGCGCAGCGCGGCCTGGGCCACCGCCACCGCCTGCGGATGGCCGGGGAACAAGCGCAGGAGCACCTCAGCCCGCTCCGCCCACGCCTCGGGCGCGAGGGCCGCCAGCGCGGCCGGGAGCTCATCGCGCGGCGCCGTCAGCAGCACGTCCAGCACCTGCAGCCGATCCATGGCCTGCGCGTCGTCCTCGGCCGAGGCCTCCTGCTCCGGGTGGGCGAAGACCATGCGGTCGTCCTGCAGCGCGTGCAGGCCGGCCGCCAGCCAGGACGCCAGCCGCTCGGCGGCCGGCCAGTCCGACAGGTTGGTGATCCGCCAGGGCGGCGCGCCCGGGGTGCCGAGCAGCGCCACGAAGCGGTTCCAGCGGGTGTGCACGCTCACCCGGCCGTCCGCCTCCTTCACGGTGTAGCGGGTGCCCAGCAGCCCGATCCGCCACGAGCGACCCCGCGCCGTCACCGGGTGCACGTCCCGCTCGACCGAGGCGTCCGAGGCGGTGGTCGAGTCTGGGATCTCCCACGCCACCGACTCCAGCTCGGTCCCGAGGCTGCGCCCCTGGCGCCCGAGCAGGTAGCCGATGATCGGCACCGCCAGGACCGCGCTGGCCACGGCCGCAGCGACCACCGCCACCACCCAGGTCGGCTGGCTCATCAGCCACGGCAACAGGTCGACCTGCCTCCCCATGCTCGCCCTCCTCTCACGCCCGTCAACGCCCGGCAGCCCGCCGGGGGCGGCGCCTCAGCCCTTCGGCTTGAGCGACTCACACGCCTTCAAGAAGCCATCGATCTGGGCCCGGGTGTAGCTGTGCGCGCCGCGGCCGCTGTAGCAGTGCACCGTGGTGTCCCCCACCTTGATGGCCGCGTCGAGCCACACGCTGGCCTTCCCGAAGGCCTCGGTCTCGTAGATGAAGGTGTCGGCGGTCTCGACGTGGAAGGTCTTGAGCTTCTGGACGTCGTTCTGCTCGATGCCGGCCTTCACCTTGGCCATGTCGGGGGCCTCGGCGTCGATCCACACGTTGAACGCCTTGCCGTCGCCCAGCTTGACCTCGAGGGTGCCGTAGCTGTCCTTCGCGGTGGCGCCCTTGGGAGCCTGCATGGTGGCGCTGAACTCGTCGCCGATAACGTCCAGCGGCTCGAGGGTCAGGGGGGCGGCCGCGGGCGCAGCGGGCGCGGTGGTGGCGGGCGCCTTGGCCGCGCTGGGAGCGGCGGCGGCCGTCTTCGCGGTCGACGCCGTGGCGGCAGGCGCCTTGCCCGCGGCGGGGTCCTTGGCGTTGCAGGCACAGGCGGCCATGGCCAGCGCGGTGATCAGCAGACGATTCATGGGTCCTCCCTGGGTGCGCGTCCGGCCGGCATGAGGCCCCTGCGCTCGGGCGCCGTCAAGTCCGCCGACGCCCTTGCGCCGGTGCGGGCGCTGGCCGACCCTGGGCCCGCGTCCGCCACCGTGGAGTCTCCCGTGCGCTTGCTCATCGCCCTCGCCGCGCTCTGCGCCCTGCCGAGCACAGCCAGCGCGTTCCGGGTGTTCGACGATCCGGTCAACCACCGCTGGTTCGACTTCGGGGGCTACGCGCAGCCGTACTGGCGGGTGGTGGACGATCCCTGCGTCTTCGCCCGCCCCTCGGGCGGCGCGGCCACCTGTACGCCGGCGATGACCCCCGACGGCTTCGGGCTGACCCGCGCCCGGCCCATCTTCACCGGGCGCCTGAACGCGCTGACCAGCTTCCACCTGGAGCTGCGCACCGTGCCCAACGTCGAGCTGCTCGACCTGCGGCTGCACTTCGATCTCTTCGACGGCCTGCGCCTGACCGTCGGCCGCTTCCGCGTGCCCTTCAGCCGCCAGGAGATGACCAGCGAGAGCCGGCTGCAGCTCCCCGATCGCGCGGCGTTCTTGAAGTCCACCCCGGGCCGCCAGCTGGGCGTGAAGCTGCGCTACGCCACCGACCTCGGGCGGCTGCCCGAGCGCTTCTTGACCGTCGAGCTGGGGGTGTACAACGGCGAGTCCGCCAAGGAGCGCGCGCCCATCAACAACATCGACGAGGACTACCTGTACGCCGCGCGGGTGCAGATCGCGCCCCTCGGCGCGCCGGTGGTGTTCTTCGAGGGCGATCTGCGCCCCGTCGGCGCCCGCGCCAGCCCGATGATCGTGCTCGGCGGCTCGTGGACCCACGAGACCCGCGGGCCGCAGGCGGGCAACTTCCGCCAGCGCCGGCTGGGGGCCGATCTGCTCGCCCTGTGGCAGGGCGTGTCGCTCTACGCCGAGTACTACCGCTACGACCGCGACTACCGAAACGACGGCACCACCTACGACCCCGACCGCCACGGCCTCGGCTGGAACCTGCAGCTCGGCGCCTTCGTGCCCGCGCCCTATGTCGAGGAGCACCTCGAGCTCGCCGGCCGCGTGGAGTTCTTCGATCCCGAGGCCGCCCGCGAGTCCCGCGCGGCCGATCAGCTCCTCAGCCAGGTCGCCGGCTCGGGGCCCGGCCGCCCCAACATCAGCACCCAGGCCCACCGCAACGTGGTGACCGGCCTCAACTGGTACTTCGAGGGCCACGACCTGAAGCTGCAGGCCGCCTACACCTGGCGCACCGAGACCGAGGACTGGCAGCTCAGCCGGG
>JAUHVS010000152.1 GCA_030424955.1 bacterium
AGCACGCCCGGCGCCAGCAGCGCCTTGATCTCGCTGCCAAACAGGATCGCGCCGTCGGCGGTCTGGCCGTAGAAGAGCGGCTTGATGCCCAGGCGATCGCGGGCGATGAGCAGCCGCTGGGCGTCGGCGTCCCAGATGGCGAAGGCGAACATGCCGTTGAGGGCGTCCAGCATGGCCTCGCCGCGGTCGAGGTAGAGGTGCAGGAGCACCTCGGTGTCGGTGCGGGTGGTGAACTGGTGGCCCTTGGCCTCGAGCTCGGCGCGGAGGTCGAGGAAGTTGTAGATCTCGCCGTTGAAGATGATGTGCACCCGCCCGCCCGGGGCCGCCATGGGCTGCTGGCCGACGGTGCGGGTGTCGAGGATGCTCAGCCGGCGGTGGGCGAGGCCCACGGCCGCGTCGCGCTCCGCCGCGAGCCAGTGGGCCGCGTCATCGGGGCCACGGTGGCTGAGGCGGTCGCGCATGGCGACGAGGCCCTCAGGGCTGACCGGCGGGGTTCGGCCGGCGTATCCGACGAGGCCGCACACGTCAGCTGTGCTCCACGACGGCCTTGAGCATGGCCTCGTAGCGATCGACCACCACCTGGTGGCTGTGGGCTGCGACCACGTGGGCCCGCGCAGACTCGCCCTGGGCACGGGTGCGGGCCCGATCGGTGTAGGCGGCGCGGATGGCGTCGGCGAGGGCCACCGGGTCCTCCGGCGGCACCACCTGACCGGCGTCGGCGAGCTCGATCAGGCGCTCGGCGTCGGAGCCGGCGTCCACCCCGGCGATGATGGCCCGCCCCGCCGCCATGATGCCGAACATCTTGCTGGGGACGCTGGTGCCGGCCATGCCGTGGCGCAGCGGGGCGAGGCCGACGTCGGCGGCGGCCAGCAGGTCGGGCAGGGCATCGCGGGGCTGCACCGGCAGGAGCACGACCCGGGGATCGCCGCCCAGCTCACGCTCGAGCATGGGGCGGGCCTGGCCGTCGCCTACGAGCATCAGCCGCAGGTCGGGCAGGTCGTCGAGCCGGCGCCAGGCGTCCACCACCGTCTCGAGGCCCTGGCTGTAGCCCATGCGCCCGCTGAACTGCACGACGAAGGCGTCCTGCAGGCCGTGGGCCTCGCGGAACGGGTTGCCGGCCTGGGGGCGGGGCTGGATGAAGTCGGTGTCGGTGTAGTTGGGGATGACCGAGATCTTGTGGTCGGGCACGCCCTTGTCGAGCAGGTACTCGCGGAAGCCGTCGCTGATGACCGACAGGGTGTGCGCCTTGCGGTAGACGAAGGCCTCGAGGCGCTCGAAGGCCGCGATGACCTTGGGGTTGGTGAGCACGCCCAGGCGGACGGCGGCCTCGGGGAAGAGGTCCTGCAGGTTGTAGACGAAGGGCACCCGCCACATGCGCGACAGGGCGTAGTCCACCAGGCCCAGGGTCAGCGGCGGGGACGGCGTGAAGATGACGTCGGCCTTGCGCACCAGCTGGCTCACCAGGAAGGCGGTGGCGGTGAAGGACGCGTAGTTGGCCATCTTCGCCACGGTGCCGCCCTCGGGCGCGTAGATGTAGGTGCGGATGATGTCGACGCCGTTGCGGGACTCACGGGCGACGGCCTTGCGCCGGTAGGCGGCGTCGATGCGCCCGGTCTCGTGGTGCGGGAAGGCGCAGACGACCGTGACCCGGTGGCCCCGGGCGACGAGGCCCTCGGCGATGCCGGTCATGAGCGGGGCGTTGCCCAGCTTGTCGGGGTAGTAGTTCAGCGCCAGCAGCAGGACGTGCATCGCCTCTCCATGGGGGGTCTGTCGCGGGGCTTGATCGGCCGTCTGGGGTTGGTTTGCAAGGGTCTGGTTCACGGTTGACCCACCCCGGCGTCGGCGGGGGCGGGGGCGGGCTCGGCCTGAGGGGGCGCCGAGGCCGGCGTCGTCCCTGAGGGCCGGGCCTGCGGCCGGACCTGCGTCGCGGCGAGGCGGGCCTGGGCGGCGGCCAGGCCGGCGGCCGCACGGGCGGAGGGGGCGTGCGCCTGCAGGGCGGCCCACGCGCGGACAGCGGACTCGGCCGTGCCCAGCGCGTCTTCAGTGCGGGCGCGGCGCGCCAGCACGACCCGCGCCGAGCTGGGCCGGGTGCCCACGCGCCGCCACAGCCGGTCATACAGGGCCCGGGTGCGCGGGAGATCGCCCAGCCAGTGGGTGAGCTCGGCGGCGGCGAACAAGGCCTGCTCGTCGGCGGCCTCGCTCGACAGGTGCTCCACGGCCTGCCGGGCGAGGCCGCGGTCGCCCTGGGCCCTGGCGAGCCCGCCCCGCAGCCGCCACGCAGGCTGCGGGTGGCGCCGCGTGGACAGCCAGTCCGCCTGCGTCTGGACGCAGGGGACGTCGTGCAGCGCGAGGCACGCGCGGCCCAGCACGGTGTGGGCCACGACGTCGGTCGGCTGGTCGACCAGGCGCCGGGCGGCCAGGGCGCGGGCGCGATCGGCGTGGCCGCCGGCCAGCAGGGTGTTCGCGATGGGGCGCAGGGCGTTCTCGCGGCGGGGCAGCGCCCGGTAGAGCTGGCCGGGGGTCTTGAGCCGGGCCGCGATCTCCTTGGCCAGGGGCAGCCAGCGCCACGGCGCCTTCTCGGCGGCGAGGCGGTACTCGGTGGCGGCCTGGCCCAGGCGGCCGGCCCCGGCCAGGGCCCGGGCGGTGAGCAGGTGCGGGCGGGGATCGCGGGGGGCGAGGCCGAGGGCCCGGTTGAGCCAGCCCAAGGTCTCGTTGAGCGGCGCGCCGGTCTGGGCGGCCCGCGCGGCGGCGTTCAGCGCGATCAAGGCGTCGGCGGGGTGGCGCTCGGTGGCGGCCTGCGCCTGGGGGCGCCACGCCTCGGTGGTGCGCACGGCGCGCGCGTCGTGATCGGCGTGGTGGGCGAGGGCCCACGGGGCGCGCACGGCGAGGGTGCCCAGCAGGGCCAGGCTGACGGCCACGAGGGCCCAGGCGTACGCGGGGCGGCGCCGGTTGCCGGGGCCCTTCGGGCGCGCCTGGGCCAGGGCGATCCCGAGGGCGGCGGCGATGGGCAGCGAGAGCCCGGCCGCCTCGAAGCCGAAGTCGAACAGCTGTTGGAGGCTGGCCGCGGCGAGGCCGGCGACGAGGCCCCACTGCCCGGGCTCGGTGGCTCGCCGCGGCGCGCGCAGGGTCAGCCACCAGGTCGCGACGGCGGCGGCCAGCGTGAGCGCGGCCAGGGGCACGCCCCACTCGCTGGCCAACTGCAGGATGATGTTCTCGGGGTGCGTGACCGTGCCCCGGCCCTCCACCGACTGGAAGAGGGGGTGCACGAACTCGAAGCTGCCGCGGCCGCTACCGGTGGCCCAGAAGGCCCGCACGTGGTCGAGCGCGCCGGGCCAGGCGGCGAGCTTGCCGTCCGAGTCGGGGTGCGTGGGGTCGAAGGCGACCCAGTCGGGCATGAAGAGCACCGCGCCCACCAAGCCCACCATCAGGAAGCCAAAGGCGCCCGACGCGATCTTGCGGGCGCGCTGGCGCTGCGGATCGCCCCGGTGGCCGCCCCGCGCGTAGGCGAGGGCGAGGAAGATCCCGGCGCCGCCCGCCACCGCCGCCTGGCCGCCGCGGGAGCCGCTGGCCAGGGCGCCCAGCAGGCTGAGGAGGGCGGCCGCCAGCGCAAACCGGGCGCGGCCGTCGGACTTCTCGCCGGCGACGACGCCGAGGGCGATGTGGCCGGTCAGGCACAGGTAGCCCGCCAGGGTGTTGTTGTTCACGAAGGGGCCGAAGAAGCCGGCCATGGTGGTGTGGTCCTGGGCCGGGAACAGCCAGAAGATGTGCGGGGCCTGCAGGGCGAAGTGCAGCGCACCGCTCAGGGCGACCAGCAGGCCCCCGAGCATCAGGGCGTTCACGACCCAGGGGCGCCGGGTGCTGCCCACCTGCATCGCGACGGTGAGGACGGCGGCGAAGGCGGCCTGGTGCGCGACGGCGATCCAGGTGGCCGGGGGGTCGAGGCTCAGGCACGCCCAGGTGGGCGGATCGGCGAGGCGACCCCACAGCTCGGCGGCGGTGGGTGAGAGGGTCGCCACCAGCCCCATGGGCAGCGGCGTGAGCTGCAGCAGGCCGACGGCCACCAGGCCCCACGGCACCCACAGGGGCCAGGGGAACACCAGGCCGTCGCGCCGGCGCCCCACGCCGAGCAGCAGGGTGCACACCAGGGCGACCCCCGCCAGGGCCACCTGCACGGCCCAGCGGGTGCCGCCGAGGGCGAAGGGGGCCGCGATGACGAGGGCCACCAGGAGGCCGGCGGTCGCGGTGGTCAAGGGGCCAGGGCGGCGGGGCACGGGCACTCCGGGGTTGGGAGAGAGGGCCCAAGGCGACGCTCACCTCGGGGCGCGTTGGACCCCACGGCGGGGGGCTGAGTCTCAGGGCAGCGAGCGTACACGGGCGGCGGCCCGGGGCGGCTCACCGATCGCCACGGCGGCCCATCAGCACGCCCTCGTCGAGGGGGATGAAGGCGTCGGCCACGTCGCGCAGCGCGCTGGAGACCGTGCCGGGGAAGGCGGCGATCTCGGTGCGCACGCCCCGGGCCACCAGGTAGCTCACCAGATCGACGAGGTCGCCGTCGCCGCTGGCCACCGCGATGGCGTCCACCCGGGGCGCGAGCTCAGCGGCGGTGAGGGCCAGCGAGATGTCCCAGTTGCCCCGCGAGCCGCCGTCGCCCCGCCGGCGCAGCACCTTCACCCGGGTCTCGAAGCCCACCGCCTGCAGGGCGGCCACGAAGGGGGTGATGTCGATGTCTTCGCCCCGCATGACGTAGGCGATGGCGCGCACGAGCTTGCGGCTGTCGGTGACCCGGTCGAGGAGCTGGCGGTAGTCGATGCGGCCGCCGTCGAACTGGCTCTTGGCCGAGTGGTACAGGTTGGCGGTGTCCACCAGGACGGCCAGGCGCTGCTCTCGGAAGGGGTGCGTCATGGGCGGGCCTCCTCTCGGGGGGCGGTGCGGGGCGCAACGGGCGCGTCGGCCGGGTTCGGCAGCCGCACGGTGAACCGCGCGCCGCCCGTCGGGGCCTCCCCTACGGTGATCTCGCCGCCGTGGTCCAGCACGATCTTCTTGACGATGGCGAGCCCCAGCCCGGTGCCGTCGTGTTTGCCGGTGACGTAGGGCTCGAAGACCCGGTCGCGATCGGCCGCTGGCACGCCGGGGCCGACGTCGTCCACGTGGAGCTGGGCGCCGCCGTCCGGGCAGGGGTCGACGGTCAGGATCACCTTGCGGTCGGCCTCGGCCAGCGCGCGGTTGGCCTCGTCGGCGTTCTTGACGAGGTTGGTGAGCGCCTGGCGGAGCAGGCCCTTGTCGACGCACACCCGCACGGGGGCGTCGGGCAGGCGGGCGGCGAGGCCGGCGATGTTGGGGTGCGCGCTGACCATGTCCTCGGCGGGGCCGCGCAGATCCTCTGCGGTGAGGGACACTGCGGGCAGCTTGGCGAAGCGGCTGAAGTGCTCCACCAGCCGCTTGAGGGTCTGCACCTCTTGCTCGACGATCTCGCGGGCCGTGTCGAGGGTGCGCCGGTAGCGCGGATCGTCGCCCTTGTAGCTCTGGTGAGCCTGCTGAACGGCCAGCAGGATCGGCGTGAGCGGGTTCTTGATCTCGTGGGCGAGGCGCCGCGCGATGCCCTGCCAGGCCGACACCTGGGTGAGGTACTGCACCCGGGCGTGGCTGTCTTCGAGGCGCTGGGCCATGGCGTTGAAGCCCACCGCGAGGTCCGCCAGCTCGTCGTGACCCGCGGGGGTGACCCGGGCCGAGCGCTCTCCGCTCGCCACCCGGGCCATGCCCTCGCGCAGCCGGCGCAGGCGCCGGGTGAGCCGCCGGCCCACGACCACGGCGATCAGCGCGGCGATGAGCACCGCCGCCGCCAGCGATCCTACGAAGCTGTAGGTGTAGACGTCGGCGAGGTTCTCGCGATCCGCGGCGAGGGCGCTGAAGGGCCGGATGACGTCAGCCTCCATGTGCTCGAAGCGGGTCAGCACCGCGCGCTCCAGGCCGTACTCGTAGCGCAGGTGGGTGTAGCCGGGCACGCCGGTGAGCGGCACGACCTCGGTGTCGAGCAGCCAGGCGTCGGTGGGCATGGGGCGGCCCGCCTGGCGGACGGGCGGGCCCTGCGTCGCGATCAGCTCGATGGCGCCGACGCGGGGATCGGCGACCACCGGCACCAGGGCGGCGCGGAGGGCGTCGGGGCCGGCGGCGGCCGCGGTGGCGAGGGCGCGGCTGTCGGCGAGGCCCCGCGCCACCGCGCGCTGGCGGCCCTTCTCGCTGGCCACGAAGGCCCCGTAGACCCCCACGGCGTCTTGGAGCGCGGTGGCCACCACCGGGTTGAGGCCGGCCCCCAGGCTGCGCTCGAAGAGGGTCTGCGACTGCCACCACGCCACGGCGAGGGGCAGGCCGGTGAGCAGGACCAGCAGGGCGGTGAGCTTCAGGGCAAGGCGGCTCATGGGGTGGGGGCCTCGCGGGTCACGTAGGGCAGCCGATCTGCGCGGAACCAGGGCCCGCGGTGCACCCGGCGGTCCTCGACCGGGCCGGGCTTGATGTTGTCGAAGAAGCGCACGAAGGAGCCGAGCAGGCCGCCGCCCAAGGGGTCGAGGCTGGCGGAGGTCTGGGGGCTGGCGAGCCAGCGCCGCATGCGCACGGCCTGATCGGCGGTGACCGGGTTGAGCTCGAGCACGGCCTCCACCCGATAGACCGAGGCGGAGCGCGGCACGGGGCCGACGGACCAGCGCTCAAACTGCGCGATGCCGGCGATGAGCTCGTCGGCGGTCTTGAAGGTGGGGGTGCGCGCGCCGGCGTCGTCCTCGATGACGGTGGTGAACCGCTCGTCCCACAGGTGCCAGCGCACGCGCACGCGGCGCAGGGCCACGCCGGCGAGGGCGCCGTCGCGGTCGCGCAGCTCGAGCCAGAAGCGCAGCCGGGTGGTCAGGCCGCTGGTCAGGCGCTCACGGAGGCTGGTGGCGTCGGGCGTGTCCGGGGCCGCGAACCAGGCGCGCAGGTCGATCGAGACGCGCACCTGCTCGCCGTCACGCTCTGCCCAGGGGGCCGGTGGGCTGAGCGCCGGCGCCGCGAGCAGCGCCGCCGCCAGGAGCCAGCCCGTCACGGATCGACCACGAGGAACAGGTTGCCGAGGCTCAGGCCCATCACGCCGATCTTGCTCTCGATGCGCAGCCCCGCGTCGACGGCGACGTCGAGGGGCAGCCCCGGATCGAGGGCGTCCACGGCGCCCCGCTCGCCTGGGGTGCCCAGGCTGATGGCGGCCGCGCCGATGAACAGCTCGACGGCGTAGGGATCGGCGGCGGTGCGGCGCTTCAGCGGCACGCGGTACTCGAAGCCCAGCCGGCCCGCCACCGTCTCATAGCGCTGCTCGTCGATGGATCCGTCGAGCAGGTTGGGGCCGCGGCGCCGCGCGAAGTTCAGCCCGAGGGAGCGCTCGGGGATGTACGGGTGCAGGTCGCCGATGAACCAGCGCTCGAAGAAGGGCGCGTCGCCGAAGACCGCGCCCGCGCGCAGGTTGATCTGCAGCACGTGGCCGAAGGGCAGCCGGATGAAGTTCTCAAACCCGGCCAGCACCGCGCTGAACGGGCCGCCCAGCCAGCCGGCGCGCCCGTGCACGCTGGCGCGGATGCCCCGGCTGGGGAAGGCGGGGTCGTTGCGGCTGTCGTACTCGATGCCCAGCTCGGCGGCGCCCAGCCAGCCGGCGTTGAGGTTGAACTCGAAGGGCTGCTGGGCGCCGTCGGGATCGATCTGCCAGGCGTCGGTGGGCAGGGTCGCGTCCACGCGCTCGCCCCGCAGGCCAAAGCGCAGCCGGCTGACGGCGCCCACCGGCGCGGTCAGCACGGCCTGCAGCCCGAGCCGGCGGTAGTCGCCGTCGATGTGGTCGCGGGCCCCGTCGGCCAGCCCCTGCCCGCGGGGGCCCACGAAGGGCTCGTCGCCGAAGAGCGCGTGGGCGCGCACGTGCAGCCCGACCCGGCCGCCGAACAGGCCGCGGGGGCCGCCGCCCAGCTGGACGCCCCCCTGGGTGCCGCTCGCCACGAAGCCGCCGTCGAGGCGCACGCCCAGGCCGAAGGGGTCGAGATCGGCGAGCTCGAGGCCGCCCCAGAGGTTGGTGGGGCGGGCGTGGCCCAGGTGCATGCCCTCGATGCTGGTGGTGACCCGCTCGACGCAGGCGTAGATGACCCGCACCTGGCCGCGGCGCTCGCCCTTCGCCAGGCGCACGGTGACGGCGTCGAACAGGCCGGTGGCCAGCAGCGTGACCCGGCCCTCCTGCACCGCAGCCTCGTCGAGCTGGTCGCCCGCCCGCAGATCGAGGCGGGCCCGCAGCGCGGGGCGGCGGCTGAAGGTGACCCCGCGCAGCTCGATGGCCGAGACGTGCAGGGCGTCAGGATCGGTGAGCGGGGCGGCCGCCGTCGGCGCGGCGGCAGCGAAGGGCGCCTGCCCGAACAGGGCGCAGAGCACCCCAAGGGCGATCAGGCGCATGGCGGGCGGGGGCTCAGGCCCCGGCCAGGGCGACGAGCGTCATGACCCCGAAGCCCGTGCCGCCCGCGTTGATGTAGCCGTCGACCTTGTCGGCCATGGCGGGCCCGGCGATGTCGAGGTGGCACCAGCCACAGTCGCCCTTGAACTGCTGAAGGAACTGCGCCGCGGTGATGGAGCCGCCCCAGCGGATGCCCAGGTTGGTGCCGTCGGCCCGGCCGCTGTCGAGGGTCTTGGCCAGCTTGGGGTCGAGGGGCATGCGCCACAGGCGCTCGTCGACGGCCTTGCCTGCCGCCAGCACCTCGTCAGCGATGCCGTCGGTGTCGCTGTAGAGCGCCGTGTAGTAGGGGCCGAGGGCCACCAGCGCGGCGCCCGTGAGGGTGGCCAGATCGATGATCAGGCGCGGCTTGAGCTCGGTGGCGTAGTGGATCGCGTCCGCCAGCACCAGCCGCCCCTCGGCGTCGGTGTTGAGGATCTCGACCGTGCGCCCGCTGTACATCGTGAGCACTTCGCTGGGCTTGTAGGCGTCGCCGTCGGGCATGTTCTCGCAGGCCGCGACGATGCAGTGCACCGCCTGCTTGGGCTGCAGCCGCACGATGGCGTGCATGGCGCCGAGCACGGCCGAGGCGCCGCCCATGTCCATGTGCATCTCGGTCTGGCCCTGCGCGGTCTTGATGCACAGGCCGCCCGAGTCGAAGGTGATGCCCTTGCCCACCAGCGCGATGGCCTGCTCGGGATCGGCGCCCGGGGGCGCGTAGCTCACGTGGATGAAGCGCGGATCGCGGCGGGAGCCCCGGGAGACGGCGATGAGCCCGCCCATGCCCTTGTCCCAGATGGCGGCCTTGTCGAGCACTGTCACGGTGACGTTGGGCTGCTCGCCCAGGGCCCGGGCGACCTCGGCCAGCCGCTCCGGCGTGCACACGTTGGGGGGCTCGGTGGTGAGCTGCCGCGAGAGGATGACCGCCTCGGCCAGGATCTCGGCGCGGGCGATGGCCGCCGACAGGTCGCCGCTGGCGATCACCCGCGCGCCCTTGACAGCGAAGCGGGGGCGCTCGGGATCGTCGGTGATGAGGGTGGTGTAGGCCCAGCCGCCGAGCGCCGCGCCCAGCGCGATCTCGGTGGCGTCGGCGCCGTCGGGCAGCACCACGCCGATCTCGTCGAGGCGCATCGCCTTCGCGTCCCGGGCGCCCAGGGCGGCGAAGTCCCGCTGCAGGGCAGGCGCGAAGTCGGCGCGGTCGCCGAGCCCCTGCAGCATGACCCGCTCGCAGGGCAGCTGCCCCAGGGTGTCGAGGGCGACGGTCTGGCGGGGCTTGCCCTTGAAGAGCAGCCGGGCGGCGGCCTTGCTCAGGGCGCCCCCGAGCGCAGCGTCCACGGCCAGCTCAGCCGCGGAGGGCGCCTCATCGGCGTAGCGACCCAACACCAGGAGCCCACCGTCGAAGGTGGTGGCGTCACCGGCGAACGAAGACAGCTGCATCAGACACCTCTCGAACGTGTTCACGAAGGCCGTCGGTTGTATCATCCGGCCCTCGCCACCTGCAATTGGACCTGCCCATGCTCAGCGTCGCCCCATGTTGACCTCGCCATGTTGACCGCCGCCGAGATCGCCCAGCTGGTGCAGACGCTTCAGCCGCGGGTGGTGAACGGGCAGGTGCAGAAGATCCGCGAGCCCCTCCCGGGCACCGTCGTGCTGCACGTGCGGGTGCCCGGCCGCTCCACCCGCCTGGTGCTGTCGGCGCGCCCCGGCGTGGCGCGGATCGCGGAGGCTGAGGCCGGCGGCGAGACGCTGCCTGAGCCCACGACCCTGGGGCGGTGGCTGCGCAG
>JAUHVS010000153.1 GCA_030424955.1 bacterium
GGACGCCAAGTTGAGCGCCGGCGAGGCCAGCGAGGCCAGCGAGGCCAGCGAGGCCGACATCATGGGCGCCGACGGCCCCGTGAAGAGCGTCGAGGAGCGCAAGCTGGACGCCCTCGAGATGGTGCTCGACACCGCCGACCGGCTGTTCCGCGAGCGGGACGACAACCTGTGGGGCTCGATGGTCAAGCAGACCCTCAAGCGCAAGCGCCCCAACTTCAGCGAGACCTTCCACGGCTACCGCAACTTCAACGAGCTGCTGGAGGACGCCCGGGATCGCGGCCTGCTCGAGATCACCAAGGACGACCGCAGCGGCGGCTACCAGCTGATCGGCTTCGGCCCCAAGGCCTGAGGCCCAACCCCCTCGGCTGGCGGCCGCGGCGCGTCGTCGCCCCTGCGGCCCCCCCGACCACCTACCAGAGCCGCGTCAGGCGGGCCCCGCGGTAGTAGTGCGCCAAGATGTCGCGGTAGCGCCGGCCCGCGCGGGCGAGGCCCACGGCGCCGTGCTGGCACATGCCGACGCCGTGGCCAAAGCCCCCGCCGCGGAAGACCCAGGCCTCGGGCTCGCCGTCGGCGGCGCCGCCCTCGCGGCGGGCATACCACAGCCCGCTCTTCAGCCCCCCCAGCAGCTTGCGGTTGCGGTGCTCCCCGCGGACCTCGTGGCGCCCCTTCGTGCCCTCGTAGGCCACCGCCAGCGCCCGCCCGCTCCGCCCGCGCTTCAGCACCCGGATCGCCCGCACCGGGCCGATGTCGGCGCGGCGCGCGATGCGCGCGCTCACGTCGCTGCCCGCGCGGCGCACCTGCCACCGGAACACCCCCGACCGCCTGCCCGTCTCGCTGCACCAGGCCTGTGGGGGGTGGTCGATGAACTGAACGACCTCGGCCTCGCGCTGCGGCGCAACGCGGGCCTGGCCGTCGGGCGTGCCCCGCAGCGCGCTGTCGGGGGCGCCCCCCCACAGCAGGTGGAACGCCTCGGTGTGCCCACCGCAGGCTGAGCCATAGACCGACTCCGTCAGCCCACCCTCGTCGATGAGCACCTCACCGCGGGTCGCGCGCACCGCGGCGGTCGCCCCCGCCGACGGGTGGGTCTGCCCGCGGTACACCTGGCAGTGCGTCGAGCTGCACACGTGGAAGGGCTCGCCCCGGTGGCGGGTGCCCAGGCGGGCGATCAGCTGGCCTCGGGCCGCCACCGCCTGGGCCCGCAGCGCCTCGCCCGGCGCGCGGGGGAACATCTCGGAGGGCACCGTGCCCTCCAGCAGCTCCTCGGCCGGCGCCGTCTCGAGCAGCAGGAGCTTGCCGTCCGCCCCGATGAGCAGGTCGAGCCGGCCGCCGAAGCGCCGCACGCCCACCCCGCTCTTGCGCCAGGGCACGCCACCCACGGCCACGGTCTGGCCGGCCCCCTCGGCCTCGATGGACAGCAGATCCCGGGCGCGGAGCTCCAGCCCGTCGTCCGAGCGCGCCACGACCCACCCCGAGGGCCGCCGCACCCAGTCCTCGAACACGCGCCCGGTGCCCCCGGGCAGCGCAGCCGCCGCGCGCAGGGCCGCCTGCCGCCCCGCCACGGGGTTGACACCGATGGACACCGTGCGGGTGTCGAGGGTGAGGCGGCCCAACCCCAGGGTGACGCCGGACTCGAAGGCCTGCACGGCGTAGCCCTTGTCGCGCCAGCGGCTCAGCGCCGCGGCCGTCCGGGCCGGATCCGCCGCCGAGAAGCGCTCCATCACCGGCCAGTAGCGCCGCTCGCCTGGGGTCACCCCCTCGAGGGTGATGCGCCAGCGGCGACCGGGCGGGGTGCTGACCTCCCGAGCGTCGCCGCTGCGCAGCCGCCAGCGCAGACCCCCCACCCCTTCGACCCACAGGCTGGTGCGGCCGCGCTGCAGGCGCACCGTGACCAGGGGCTGCCCGGAGCGATCGAAGAGCAGGCGGTTGCTGTAGAGGGTCGCGAGCCGGTCCTCGGGCGGCGCGGCAAAGGCCGCCGAGATCATCAGCGCGAGCGAGGGCAGGGCACGGTACACGGGGGGCCGTCTATCGAGTCCCCTGCGGCCCCGCAAGGGGTCGGCGGCGACCCGCCAGCCGCTGGTCAGCGTCGCGGAGCGCCCCAGCGGAGGCCGCGCCCCCCGCGATCCGGGGGCCGAGGCGGCGACGCTGCGGGCGGAGCGCGCGGGCCTCAGCCAGAGGCCACGGCCGGGGGGGCGGGCGGGATCAGTCCCGATCGCCCAGCATGAACGACAGCACGTACCAGAACAGGGTGGCCAGCGCCGAGTACAGCGCCAGCGCCGCCGCGACGTGCGCCCCCACCGGGTAGTGATGCAGCACGTTCGACGTGTAGTACAGGATGTAGCCGGCCATCAGCACGATCATGGCGCCGGCGAAGAGCGTGCCGAGGGTGAAGCCGAACAGCAGGGAGGCGACGATCAACCCCAAGGCCCCCAGCCCGGCGATGCCCAGGGCGCGGCCCATGAAGCTGAAGTCCTGCTTGGTGATGAACACCGAGGCCGTCAGCCCGCCAAACACCACCAGCGTCAGCACGAGCGCCGTCGGCAGCACGTTGGCGTCGCTGTAGAAGGCGGCGATGGTCAGCAGCGGCACCAGGATGATCGCCTCGGCCACCGCGTACACGGCCAGGCCGGCGTACTGGAGGCCCACGCTCGTGGGCTGCGACGCCCAGCGCTGGGCCAGCACTGACACCCCCATGAACAGGCCCAGCACGATCAGCCACGACATCTGGCTGCCGCTGATGAGGCCGAGCATCCACGGGGCGAAGGGCGAGTTGACGAGGGCGTAGGCCAGCACGGTGGTCAGGCCGACGGCGCCGCCAAGGTGCAGGTAGGTCTGCTTGATGAACTCGGCCCGCGCGTCGGCGGGCGCTTGGGCGGCTACGCGGCCTTGCCAGGCGGTGTACGACATGGGTGGACTCCTGAAGGACGGACCGATATCGCCTGAGATGCGCTGACGCCGCCGACGTTGCAGGCGGCCATGCGCATCGCGGGGCCCAGAAACACGAAGGGCCCCCCGAAGGGAGCCCTGGCTCAGCAGCCGCTGCGCGTCGCCCACCGCGCGGCGGGCGCGCTCGCGCTACATCATGCCCGTGACGAACACCGAGTACAGGGTGCCCGAGTGCAGGTAGGGCGTGTCGTCGAAGAACGGGTTGCTGATGGTGGTGTTGTCGAGGTCGTAGAAGGACCGGAAGGTGAGCATCGAGACGCCGAAGGCGACGTGATCCGTCCAGGACTCGCCCGCGTCGCCAGCGGCCTCGTTGAAGGCGTCCGCGGCGCCGCCGCCGAGCTGCTTCATCTGGTAGCGCACGCTGAAGCTGGTGCCGTGGAACAGGCCCGACGACTGGAAGCCCTTCTGCGAGGGGAGCTCCGAGTCGACGTTCTCGGCCGTGTACTCGTCATCGGGCCCGACGACGGCGCTCAGCCAGTTCTGCCAGAAGTACCCAGCGCCCAGGAACAGGCCCGACACCGGCTGGTAGTTCAGCCCGAAGTTGACCCCGGTGGTCCCCGACTGGTTGGCCTGGCCCAGGTCAGCGCCCGACACCCGCACGTTCTCGGGGGCCCGCTTGGCGTCGATCTGCGCGGTGGAGGTCTCGAGGATGTTGATGCCCGCCGAGGCGCCCGCGCTGACGATGATGCCGCCGGGGGCGATCCACGTCGCGTTCAGGCTGGTACCCGTGGAGAACCCGATCCCCAGAGCCCGCGAGAAGTTCGAGAACGCCACCGTGTTGTCGAGGCTGGTGGTGAACAGCACCGGCCCCAGCTTCGCGAAGTTCCAGTTGGCCCCGAAGTTCAGGTCGGACATCTGGGTGATGCCCGGCTGCGTCTGGAACTGGAAGAAGGCGCGCTGGTAGCTCTCGTAGATCGCCTTCGTGAAGTTGAAGCTCCCGTAGACGGTGACCCCCTTCACGACGGGCGGGGCGTAGAAGAGCGACGCAGAGATGCGTGCCCCCACCGCGCCGAAGTTGGCGTCGCCCTCAGTGGGCGAGAACGTCGAGTGCCGGGCACGCGACGAGATGGTGAACTGGCCACTGATCGGGAATGGATCCTTCTCGGCCTGAGCGACCACGGGCAGAGCCACGGCGCACGCGATCACAATGCTCGAGAGCCTCTTCAAGGCACTTCCTCCTCAGGATGCACGGTCCCCCGCCATCGGGGCGCTCGACCAGAGTCCGCACCAACCGAGGGCCAGCGTAGAATAACACGCTGCGACCTCCGGCCGGACCGGGCTGGGCGAAACCGCGACGATCTAGCACAGGCCCGGGCCGGCGTGCCAGCGATCTCCGCCCCCGGCGCCAGACGGCCTCGCCGGGCCCTCCCCCGCTGCTGCCGCCGTGCGCCACGGGCGACGGCACGAGACAGCCGACGCGTTGCTCCCCTCGCGGCGCCGTGAGACATTCGCCCGGCCGCCCGCTCCGCCCCAACGAGGTGCATGCGTCGTACCGATGACGAAGCTCGCCGCGCCGCCCTGGCGGACGCCATGGGCCGCTACGCCGATGGCGACGCGGCGGCGTTCGATCACGTCTACCGCGAGCTCGCGCCCGTCGTGCTCGGCTGCCTGCGCCGCTGGGCCGGCCCCGAGTCCGCCGAGGACCTGTGCCAGCGCACCTTCATGCGAGTCCACCGGGCCCGGGATCGCTACCGCCGGGGCGCGCCCGTCGGGCCGTGGGTGCTCACCATCGCCCGCAACCTCTCCATCGATGAGCTGCGCAAGCGCGGGACCCGCCGCGACCGCCTGACCCGCGACGGCGATCTGCCCGACGTGGGCGCGCCACCGCCTGAGCCCGAGTCCGATGCCGAGGTGGTGGCGGCCGTGCGCGACGCCATCGCCAGCCTGCCCGAGGGCCAGCGGCGGGTCATCGAGCTGCACAAGCTCGACGAGCGCAGCTTCGCTGAGGTCGCCGCGCAGCTGGGCATCAAGGAGGGCGCCGCGCGGGTGCGGGCGCACCGGGCCTACGACCGCCTGCGCCGGCTCTTCGGCGCCGACAGCTGACCCGCGGCCGCCGGCAGATCCGGCGGCACCGACGATGGGTGGGCAGAGAAAAGGGGGGCGGGGGCGAGCGTTCGCTCGCCCCCGCCCGGCGAATGACCCAGGGAGGGGTCGGATCATCCACCAACGGTGCGCCCCAACGGAGGGGGTGTCAGGTCGCACCGTCATGGGGCCGCCGGAGGGGGTGGCGACCATCAGCTTGCATGCAGCCGTTCAGGCCTTCAGGCCCCGGAGCATCACGTCGACCGACGCGCGCACGCCCCGCTGCATGTCGAACCCATCGCCGGCCTCGAGGGGCGCCAGCGCGTGGCGGTAGACCATCTGGAAGATGACCCCACCCAAGAACGCGCGCGCCGTCGCCTCGACGTCGACCTCCACAAACTCGCCGGCGAGGATGCCCCGCCGGATCAACTGCTCGAACACCGACCGCGCCTGATCGGCTTGCGCGAGGTAGATCCGCGCGATATCCGGGAAGTTCATCGCCTCGGCGTAGATCAGCTTCGGCAGCCCCGTCACCCCGCGCGCCTCGAAGGCGTCGATCCAGATCTCGGTCAGCGCCCGCATCACCTGCTCGTTGCTCTCGGCCGGCATGGCCAAGAGCGCTGCCGCCCGCGCCAGCAGCGGCCCCGTCGAGTCTCGGACCACCGCCTCGAGCAAGGCCTCCTTGCTCGCGAAGTACAGGTACACGGTGCCCTTCGACACCCCGGCGCGCCGCGCGATCTCGTCGATGCGCGTCGCGGCGAACCCCTGTTCGACAAAGAGCTCAAGGGCCGCGGTCACGAGCTCGCTCGGGCGCGCCTGCTTGCGGCGGCGCCAGCGAGGGGCGTCCGATGAGGACGGCTCCGAGATACGCCTTCCCTCCCACAGCTGGCGGGCCGCCAGGGGCCGGTGGGCCAGACCAGTTGGCCCGTCGCCCCACTAACTGACCAGCCAGTTATCAACGGCGACGCTAGTGAGCCCGCCCGGCCCGGTCAAGGGCTCTGAGCAGACCCCCGTAAAAAACACGCGCGCCCCCGATCGCCGCAAGGCTAGGCGCGGCGCCGCTTTTTCCCGCCAGGCGCTGCGGTCACGAGGACGGCCTGATCGATGAGGGCGCGCAGCACCGCGGGCGCCACCGGCACGCCGCTGGTGCGCAGATCCGCCAGGACCGTGGGGACGCGGCGCCCGTCAAAGGCCCCCAGCGCGTCGTCGAGCGCCTCCGGGACCGTCACCCAGTCGGTGCCGCTGTAGGCCATCAGCCGGCGCATGGGCCCCTCGTCGTCCAAGGGGTCGTGGGGCGCGAGCCACAGCCGGCGCGGGACGCGCTGGTCGGCCAGGGCGGCGTGGGCCGCCTGCACAGCCTTGGCGCTGCGGCGCACCGCACGCCCACCCAGCCGCCGCACCGCCCGCCAGTCGAGGCCCCGCACACGGTCCGCACAGGCCCGGTAGAACGCCTCGGGGCCGGCGGTCCACAGCCCCCAGTCCCCGGCCCGCAGGGCCTCGTCGTCGAAGGGCAGGTCGGCGGCGTAGTAGACCGACCGCGCGGCGTGGTGGTCGAGGGCGTCCTCGATGGCCGTCAGCCAGGCCTGCACGGCCTCCCAGAAGCGCTCGCCGCCCGCGCCCCGCTCGTGGCGGCAGAACCAGGTGGCGCAGACCCCGTTGCGGTGCTTCCAGATGCCACACAGGCCGTCATCGCGCTGGTGTGGGCAGGCGAGATCGGCGTCGCGGCCGAAGGTCTCGTCCGCCAGCAGGCGATCGTAGGCCGCGGACTCAGCGTCGGTCAGCTCCACCCCCAGCGGCTGGGCGGCGTCGCTGTCGAGGCGCGCCCGCATCGACCGCACCCCCGGCGCGAGCGCCGGGTCGGGATCGTCGAGCAGGCGGCCGATCTGGAAGTTGGGGACCCGCGGCACGTAGGTGCAGCAGCGCGTGCTGGGGTTGAAGGCCCGGTCTTCGGGGATGCCCGGCTGGCACATGACGCAGTCGTGGCAGGTGGCCTTGGGCTCGTCGGGGGCGGGCTCGCCCAGCAGCTCTTCGAGCCAGCGGGCGTAGAGGGCGGGCAGCGACATTCACCAGCTCCGGCGACAGGCGGCCCTGAATGGTGCCCCGCGGATCCGCCCAGGTAAAGGCGCGCCGCAGGGCGGGGCCGCGGTCAGGCCGCCAGCCGGCGCTGGAGGCCCGCGATGCTCGCCAGCACCACGGCCAGCGCGGCCACCAGGGCCAGGTTGGGCAGGCCCGCGCTCGCGAGGTAGGGGCCGGCCTGCTTGTAGATCATGAAGGCGCCCATCACGAGCACGAACCAGGCGAAGCCCTTGCGCAGCCGCGCGGGCTCCACGATCTGGGCCAGCTTGACGCCGATGAAGGTGCCCACCAGGGCCGAGCCGATGACGAGCCCGGCGGTGCCGTAATCGATGGTGACGTGGGACGCGTACCCGGCGAAGCCGGCGAAGGACTTCAGGGCGATGACGAACAGCGAGGTGCCCACCGCGTGCTGCATGCTGAGGCCCGCGAGGAGGACCAGGGCGGGGACCACCAGGAAGCCGCCCCCCGCGCCGACGAGGCCCGTGACGCCGCCCACCAGCAGGCCCTCGACGGCCACCTTCGGCACCGAGATGGCCTTGTGGGTGTCGGTCTCGGCCTGGCTGGTCGTGCGCTTGCCGCGCAGCATCATCACGCCGGTCACGAGCATGAGCGCCGTGAACAGGCCCAGCAACACCCCGCCCGGGATGTACACCGCGACCCGCCCACCCAGGAAGGCGCCGGCCATCGCGAAGGCGGCGAAGATTGAGCCCGTGCGCCACTGGACGTTGCCCGCCCGGGCGTGCAAAACCAGCCCGAAGACGCTCGTGCTGCCCACCACCAGCAGCGACGTGGCCACGGCGCTCTTGGTCGGCATCGCGAGCAGATAGACGAGGATCGGGACGGTCATGATGGACCCGCCGCCCCCCAACAGCCCCAAAGCGATTCCCATGAGAACGGACAGCAGCGCGGCGACGGCGAGCAACATGAAGACCTCCAACGGGTTCGGTGTGCGACCGACCCCGTTTGCACCTTGCGGGCCAACCTCGAATCCGGCCAGGACAAAGGCGTGCGGGCGCTCAGGCGCGAGCTTGTCGCAGCAGAGAAACACGATGTCGCGACACGCGTGGCAGGGCGTGCACCCCGTCGGCCTCGCGGTGGCGCTGCTGGCGGGATCAGGGGGCGCGGCCCAGGCGACCAGCGTCGAGTTCTTCCAGGGGCCGGTGATCAGCTCCAACCGGGTGGTGGGGCTGGGCGGCGCGTACATCGCCGTCGCCGAGGGCGCGGACGGCCACCTGCTCAACCCCGCCGCCTTCGCCGTGCGCTTCCCCTACACCCGCCACGATGACTTCGACTGGGACATCGCGCTGTCTTGGCTGAGCCTGGGGAAGGCGTCGCAAGACATCGACCAGTCGGGCCTGACGGGCTTCGACGAGGGCATGCTCTTCGACCTGGGCGGGCACATGATCTTCGGCCAGCACGGCTACGGGATCCACCTGCGGGTGCACCGGTTCCTGCTGGCCCCGGTGCTCCCCGACGGCACCACCGAGGCCGCCCGCTATGAGCAGCTGCTGGGCACGCTGGGCTACGCGTACGCGGCCTACGGGGGGCAGCTGACCGTCGGCGGCGCGCTGACCGTGGTGTCGGCCACCGTGGGCCCCCGCACCCTCGACGACCGCCAGCCCGACGACGCACAGGAGCTCACCGTGCAGGGGGGCGGGCTCCTGGGCGGGGTGCTGTGGGCCCCCCACGACCTGCCGTACCGCCTCGGCGTGACCCTGCGGACCCGGGCCCTGGGCGAGGAGGTCACGGGGCGCACGGCCATCCGTGGGGTGACGCCGCCCGACCGGATCATCGCCCCCTGGCAGCTGGGCGGCGGCTTCGCCTGGATGTTCGGCCCGCGGCCGTTCAACCCGGTCGCCGACTTCGGTGACTGGGTGGAGCGCGGCACCCCAAAGCCCGATCCGACGCTGCCCCGGAAGTACCTGATGGTGACCGCCGACGCCGTGGTGACGGGGCCCAGCGACGCCGACACCGTGGGCACGCAGGCGCTGCTGTCGGGGGTGGTGCGGCCCGCGGGGCGCAGCCACTCGCTGAGCGTGCGCGCCGGGGTCGAGAGCGAGGTGTGGGTGGACGTGCTGCGCCTGCGGGCCGGCAGCTACTACGAGCCCAACCGCCACGCCGACGTCGGGCGGGTGCACGGCACCCTCGGGGGCGACTGGCACGTCGGGGAGTTGTGGTGGGACTGGAAGCTGTCGGGCGCGCTGGACGTGGCGGACGGCTACGTCAACCTGGGGCTGGGGCTGGGCTTCTGGCACTGAGGCCGTGGCGCGCCAGGGCCGCGTCGATGGCGGCCGGCGTGCCGGTGAGGTTGAGGTGGCCCAGCTTTCGGCCGGGCCGCGGCGCCTTGCCGTACAGGTGCAGGTGGGCCGTGGGCTCGGCCAGCCACGCCGCGCGATCCGGCAGCGTGCCGAGCACGTTGCGCATCACTGTGAGCGGGCTGCGCAGGCCCGTGTCGCCCAGCGGCCAGCCCAGCACAGCGCGCACGTGATTCTCGAACTGGTCGCACTGCGCCCCGTCCTGGGTCCAGTGCCCTGAGTTGTGCACCCGCGGCGCCATCTCGTTGACGAGCAGGGTGTCGCCCACCTGGAAGAACTCGATGGCCAGCACGCCGACGTAGTCGAGGGCCTCGAGCGCGGCGGTCATGGCCGCCTCGGCCTGCGCCTGCAGGTGCCCGGCGGCGGGCGCAGGGGCCACCGTCTGCACCAGCACGCCGTCGGCGTGGGTGTTCTGGACCAGGGGCCAGGCGCGGATCTCGCCGCCCACGCCCCGCGCGGCGATGAGCGACAGCTCCCGATCGAAGGCGACCCGCCCCTCGAGCACGCAGGGCACCCGGCCCAGGGCAGCAAAGGCCGCAGCCAGCGTCGCCGCGTCGGACACCCACCGCTGGCCCTTGCCGTCGTAGCCCAGGCGCCGGGTCTTCAGGAGCGCCGGGGCGCCCGTCACCGCCAGCGCGCCGTCGAAGTCGTCGGGCCCCGCCACCGCCGCGAAGGGCGCGGTGCCGATGCCGAGGGCCTGGAAGAAGCGCTTCTCGGGCAGCCGGTCCTGCGCGACCTCCAGGGCCGCGGGGCCGGGCCGCACGGGCACCCGCTGGGCGAGCCGGGCCGCAGCCGCGACGGGCACGTTCTCGAACTCCCAGGTCACCACGTCGACCCGGTCCGCCAGGGCGTCCAGGGCAGCGGGATCGTCGCGCTGAACACCACGCTGGACGGCAAGACCGCCGAGAAG
>JAUHVS010000154.1 GCA_030424955.1 bacterium
AAGGCGGCGGCGCCCACCCGGGCCAAGGCCCCCAAGGCCAAGCCGGCGAAGACCCGCGGCAAGGGCAAGGCGAAGGCTGCGAAGCCCGCCCCCGCCGCGCCCGCGAACCCCGACGCCCCCTTCGCCGAGCGCTGGGACGCCTACATGGCCAGCCTGCCGCCCGCCTCGGCCCGGTTCCTCACCCTGCTGGAGGAGCGCGGCACCCTCACGGTCAACGAGGCCGTCGAGATCCTGGGCCGCAAGACCCCCAAGGCCATGGGCGGCCTCACCGGCGCCATGCGGCGCTGGGCCCCCAAGCAGAACATCGAGCTGCCCTTCGAGGCCCAGAAGACCGCCGACAACCAGCGCTGCTGGGTGTGGACCGGCCACAACCAGTAGGTCGCCCCCGTCGGCTGCCCCCGCCCGGCCCCCTGCGGCCCGCTGCCCGGCGGGGCCCGCCCCTGCGCGGCCGCCGTGGCGTCCACCGCGCCCCCCCAGGACGCCGAGCCCCCGCCCCCCGACATGGCGGTGGATCCGCTGCCCCCCGATCCCAACGTGAACGCGGGCTGGATCGGCGGCCCCTGCGACGCCGACGAGGCCTGCGACTACGACGAGGGCTTCTGCCTGCAGGGCGCCGAGGGCTACCCCCGGGGCATGTGCAGCCTGGGCTGCGATCGGGTGTGTCCCGACCGCGCGGGGCTGCCGGTGACCTTCTGCATCGACGACGTGATCGTGGGCTCTGGCGCGTGCGTGCAGCGCTGCGACGCCGACGCCTTCGGCGGCGACGGCTGCCGCCCCGGCTACTTCTGCGACGTGCGCGGCCGCTACAACGAGCCCGCGACCCAGCGGGGGGTCTGTGTGCCGGGGGAGGCCCCACCCCTGCCCGCCTGCCTGGCAGATCTGCAGACCCTTGGCGTCGCCTTCAGCCCGGCCGAGGCCCGCCAGGACAGCCCCGACGGCCTGCCGAACGTGATCTGTGACATCGAGTCGCCCGTGCGGGTGTCGAGCCCCATCAACACCGTCAGCTACCGCTATGTGAGCCACGACAGCGCCCAGCCCATCTACATGGCCTGCCCCCTCGCGCAGGCGCTGGTGCGGCTGAGCGCCCTGCTGCAGGAGTATGACATCGTCGAGGTCGGCCACATCGGCGTGTACAACTGCCGGGTCATCGGCGGCACGAACACCGTCAGCGAGCACGGCGCCGCCCGCGCCATCGACCTCAAGTGGTTCCGCACCCGCGACGGCCGCGTGTACGACGTCGAGGATCACTGGGAGCACGACACAGAGAACTTCCAGACCGACGAAGGCCGCCTGTTGTACGAGCTGGGGCAACAGATGTTTGAGCGGCGCATCTTCAACATCGTGCTGACGCCCAACTACAACGCGGCCCACGACAACCACTTCCACGTGGATCTGACGCCGGGCGCCCGCTTCATCGGCTCCGAGGACGAGTGGATGGGTCAGTTCGGCGCGAGCCCGCATGGGGACTGATCCCGCGCGACGGCCCCCGCTGGGCCAGCCTGCGCCGGCCCAGGCCTCTGCGCTGCCCCGGGGCGCGCGCCGGTGAGCGCCCGCGGCCCCCACCCCACCTACCCGCTCTGGGCCGGGATCGTCGCCGTCGGGGCGCTGACCGCGCTGTGGCTGCAGGGCCCCTCGGGGCCCCCCGCGCCCCCCTCGGCCGAGGCCGACGCCGGGCCGCCCGCGGTGGACGCCGGGCCCCCGCCGCGCCCGCCCCTGCGGTGGGTCGTCACCGGCGCGGCGCTGCCCAGCCCCGGCGACCTGGGCGCCTGCCTGCGCGAGGCCCTGGGCCAGCGGGCGCTGGTGATGGGCGCGGCCCCCACCCTCACCGTGACCGTGCCGGGGCTCCAGCGGCCGCAGGGCGTCTCACAGCAGGCCGACGGCCTCGAGATCCGCACCCCCACCGAGGCTGATCCGCGGCTGACCACGGCGGTCCACGTGGCCACCGCCAGCTGTGTGCCCGGCGAGACCCTGCGCGACGCCGACACCGGCCAGCAGTGGGGCCGCGAGGACTGGCCGGCGCTGGGCGCCAGCGGGGGCGCCCCCCTCGACGCCTTCGTGCAGGTCAAGGTCACGGCTGGCCAGTGGCGCACCCTGGGCTTGGCGCGGTTCCAGCGCCCCGAGCTGGTGGCGGTGGGCGACACGCCGGCCGTCGCGGACGCCCTGCGCCGGGGCGCCGCCACCCTGTTCGTGGCGCAGCCCACCCCGCCGGTGGCGCTCACCATCGAGGGGACGCCCGCGCGGCTGGTGGCCACCGCGCCCTGGTGGCCCGGCGGCCTGCCGGCCGATCACTGGGGGCTGGCCGCCGCCACCGACGCCCCCTTCGTGCCCCCCGCGCCGCCGGCGCAGCCCCCGCCGAAGCGGCCCCAGCCCCCGCGGGCCACAGGCCGCCGGCCCGCGAAGCGCCCGCGACCGGCCCCCGCGCCGCGGCGCCCCAAGCGGGCCCCCGTGTTCGTGCCCGACTACCGCTGAGCCGCCTCCGCTCCCGGCCCCGTGGCTGGTATACTGCGCCGCCGCGCCAGCTTGTGAAGGGGGCCGCCCGTGGGACGCATCTACGCGAACATCACCGAGACCGTCGGGGGCACCCCGCTCGTGCGCCTGAACCGCATCGCCGAGGGCGCGGGCGCGACCATCCTGGCCAAGCTGGAGTTCTTCAACCCGCTGTCGAGCATCAAGGACCGCGTGGGGCTGGCCATGATCGAGGCCGCCGAGGCCGCCGGCCGCATCGGCCCCGACACCGTGCTCATCGAGCCCACCAGCGGCAACACCGGCATCGCGCTGGCGTTCGTCGCCGCCGTCAAGGGCTACCGGCTGGTGCTCACGATGCCCGAGAGCATGTCGGTGGAGCGCCGCGCCCTGCTGCGGGGCCTGGGCGCCGAGCTTGAGCTGACGCCGGCCGCCGACGGCATGCGCGGGGCGGTGCAGCGGGCCGAGGCCCTGGCCGCGACCCTGCCGGACGCCCTCATCCTGCAGCAGTTCGAGAACGCCGCGAACCCGGCCGTGCACGCGCGCACCACCGCCGAGGAGATCTGGGCCGACACCGACGGCCGCGTCAACGGCTTCATCGCGGGCGTGGGCACCGGCGGCAGCGTGTCGGGGGTGGGCCGCGCGCTGAAGGCCCGCAACCCGGACCTCAAGGTATACGCCGTCGAGCCCGCGGGCTCGGCGGTGCTGTCGGGCCAGCGCCCCGGGCCCCACCAGATTCAGGGCATCGGCGCCGGCTTCGTGCCCCCCAACCTCGACCGCGGGGTGGTGGACGAGGTGCTCACGGTCACCGACGACGCCGCCTACGAGACCGCCCGCGCCCTCGCGCGGCTCGAGGGCATCCCCGCCGGGATCTCCTCGGGGGCCACCGCCCGCGCCGCCCTCGACCTGGCCCAGCGGCCCGAGCTGGCCGGCAAGGTGTTGGTGGTGATCTTCGCGTCCTCGGCGGAGCGCTACCTGTCGACGCCGCTCTACCGCGATCTGGTGGGCTGACCGCCGGCCGAGCCGCGGGCGGGGCGTCAGCGCGCCGAGCCGCCCTCACTGGATCCGGGGCCGCCCGCCCCCTGCCCCTCGGCGTCGGCCCCCGCTGGGCTCGGGGTGTCCCCGGCCGGCGGCCGCCAGGCCTGCACCGCTGCGGCCAGCGCGTCGACGCTGCCCTCCCCCCCGTACAGATACCGCGCGCAGGCCACGACGAGGGCCCCGGCGCTGCCCCAGCCCCCCGCCGCCAGCCGATCGGCGTACCGCAGCAGGGGCTCGCTGCGCCGGCGCACGGGCGCGCGGGCCGCGGCCAGCCGGGCCTCCAGCCGCCCCAGCGGCGCGAACTGCTCCGGCGGCGGCGCAGCGGGCCGCCGCCGGCGGATCCCCAGCCAGGCCAGGGCCAGCAGGCTCATCAGCCCCACCGCCGACAGCAGCTCCAGGCGGCTCAGGCCCGCCAGCCGCTCGAACGCCGCCGAGGCTGCCCGGGCCAACACATCCCACCGGGCCCGCCACCAGCCCGCGGTGCGCACGGACTCGCCGGCCAGCACCCCGGCCGGCGTGGGATCCACCGTGCGCCAGGCGCCGTCGATGAACACCTCCACCCACGCGTGGGCGTCCCGGCGGCGCACGATGTGGTAGCCCCCCGCCCCGTTGTACTCGAACACCCGGTAGCCCGTGACCATGCGCGCGGGCACCCCCTGGGACCGCGCCAGCAGCGCCAGCGCGCTCGCGAAGTACTCACAGTGCCCACGCTGCGCGACGCTCAGGAAGTACCAGGTGGGATCGACGTGTCCGGGCGCCTCGTCCAGCTCGAGGCTGTAGGCGAAGTCCACCCGCAGGCGCCGCGCCAGGGCCTCCACCCGGGCCGCGGGGGTGGCGGCGCCCTCGGTCCAGGCCGCCCCCAGGGCCTGCAGGCTGCCGCGGATGGTGCGGGGCACGTCCAGATCGTGGTCATCGGGCGCGGCCACCCACCGCGCGTCCACCGCGCCCGGCTCGAAGCGCCAGCGCCGCGCGTCCGCCAGCCGCTGCGCGGGGAACGTGGCGACGCCGTACGCGTCCAGGCGGGCGTCCTCGGGCACGTCCAGCAGGCGCGCGGCCCCGAGCGGCGCGAACAGCGGGCTGCCGGCGTCGTGCTCGGCCTCGATGCGCACGGGCGCCCCCGTGGGCGAGCCCCCGCCCAGCGCCACCTGCGGCCCATCGCCGCGCGGCGGGCGGTCCTTCGGGCGGCGGCGGCTCTCCCAGCGCCCGTGGGCGTAGTCGACGTACACCTTGCCGCGCAGGTGATCCGCGTCCCCAAACACCCGCAGCGTCACGGCGTCCGAGGTCACGATGGAGCGCAGATCCCCCAGGGACACCCGGCCCTCGCCGAAGCCGCTCTCGGCCACCGGCTTGTCGAACAGGTAGGACTGCAGCGCCTTGCTGACCGCCGGCTCGGCGGCGGGCAGCGTCCACCCGAGCGCCAGCATGAACACCCCGGCCAGCCCCAGGGCCGCCAGCAGCGGCAGGAGCGCGCCCCGGGGGTGGCGCAGCACGGACGGCGCGCTGCGATCCGCCGCCAAGGTCGCCACGATGCCCGCCGCCAGGAACACCGCCACCGCCGCGCCAAAGGCGGGCCGCGGCACCGCCCGCGCCATGCCCGTCAGCGCCAGCAGCCCCAGGCTCAGGGTGATGGTGCGCCCCGCCGGATCGACCTTCACCCACAGCCGGGGCAGGGCCGCCGCCAGGAACCCGACCGTCACATAGGCGCCCAGCTGCCCACGGGGCACGTCGCCCAGCAGCGACAGGGCCCCCACCAGGCCCGCCGACAGCGCCCCCTGGATGGGCAGCTGCGCCCACAGCGGCGCCGCGATCTGCCCCCCCCAGCGCGCGCCCCACAGCGCCGTCAGGGCGAGGGCCAGGCCGAACAGCCCCGCCACGCCGCCGCGCAGCGCCAGCAGCACCGCGGGGACCTCAAGGGCGACGCCCACCGCCAGCCGCGCCGTGCGCCACCGCGCCCGGGGTTCGGTGATCATGCGGCCCTCGCCGCGCGCTGAGGGGCCGCCGGCGCCACGCCCTGGGCCAACGCGGCAGGCGACAGGGCCGTCAGGCCCACGGCCTCAGCGGCGGCGCGCACCCGGCGCTGCCGGTGCACCACCCAGCCCCGCGCCCCGGGCCGCGCCTGGGCCACCCCGTGCCACCAGGCCGCGAGGCCGGGGGTCCAGTCGGCGAACACCACGTCGAGGGGCGCGCGCCCCGCGCCCGCCGGGGCGCCCGGCGCCTCGGCCACCGCCGCCTGTGCGCTCGCGAGCAGGTCGAGGGCGAGCACCAGGCCGGCCGCCCGCTCCCCCACCTGCAGCGCGTGCACGCCCTGGCCCGCGTCCACCGTCAGGGCCACCAGGGCGCCCGCGCGCACGCTGTGGGCCGTCAGGGACGCGGCCAGCGACACCGCGCCGTCCACGCTCTCGCGGTCCACCTCGCCCACCGCCAGGCAGCACAGCACGGGGGCCACCGCGCGCAGCGGCCGGGCGTACTCGCGCACCATCGGCTCGCCGAGCCGGGCCCACGAGCGGGCGTGCAGATCGCGGATGCGATCCCCCACCCGGTAGGGGCGCACCCCCACCAGCTCGTCGGCGTCGCCCATCAGCGCCCGCGGGCTGTGCTGCCCCCCCCCCAGCATCGCCCGGGGCGCGGGGCCCTGCACCGGGTGCACCGCCGGCACCACCGTCACCCGCACCGGATCGCTGCGCACCGGGCGCCCGCCCATCAGCCCCAGCGGCCGCACCGACGTCGCCCAGAACCGCCCGATGTACCGCTCCCCACGCAGCTCGAAGCACAGGGTGAGGGGCACGCGCACCGTCTCGCCCGGCGCCAGCACCGGCACCCCGCCGCGGCGGCCCAGCCAGCGCCCGTCCCAGGGCAAGAACGGCCCGTGCACTCGGATGCCATAGAGCGTGCGCGGGCCGGTGTTGCGCAGCACCGCCGTCACCGTCAGCGGCTGGCCCGCCCCGACCCGGGGCGGCCGCTCCATGTGCAGGGTCAGGCCGGGCAGGCGGGCGAAGGGCCGCATCACCAGCGCCGCCAGCATCAGCCCCATCAGCCCACAGAACACCAGGTACAGGTGGGAGCCCCCCACGTCGACGCCCGCCGCGCCGGTGACCAGCACGGCCACCGCCATCAGCTGCCCCTCGCGGGTCAGGCTGAGCAGCGGCGTCGCCCACCAGCGCACCCGCCGGCCCCAGGTCGAGCTCGCCCACCCCTCCCAGCGCTCGTTGTCGCCGGGGATCAGGATGTAGTTCAGCTCGCGCAGGTTCATGGGGCCAGGCGCCTCTCAGCGGGGGGTGGCGCGCGCGCCGGCTGGGGCGCCGGCCGCCGTCGTGCGGGGCCAGTCTCGCCCGGCCGTGGGCGAGGGTCCAGCGCTCAGGTCGGGACCGGCACCGCCGCCAGCACCTGGTCCACCACCTGGGCCGGGCTGCGGCCGGCGTACGCGGCCTGCGGGGCGAGCTGCAGGCGGTGCCCCAGCACAGCCCCCGCCACGGCCTGCACGTCGGTGGGGGTCACGAAGTCGCGGCCGGCGAGCCAGGCCTCGGCCTGCGCCGTGCGGAACAGCGCCAGGGCCGCCCGGGGGCTGCCGCCCAGGGCGAGATCGGGGTGGTTGCGGGTGCTGCGCACGAGCTGCAGCAGGTAGCCCCCGACGGCTGGCGCGACCTCGACCTCGCGCACGGCGGCCTGCATGGCCCGCAGGGCGTCGCCATCGGCCACGGGGGCCAGGCTGTCGATGGGGTGCGCCCGCTGCTGGCCATAGAGCATGGCGAGCTCCTGGGCCTCGTCGGGGTAGCCCAGCTGAACCCGCAGCAAGAACCGGTCGAGCTGGGCCTCGGGCAGCGGGTAGGTGCCCTCGAAGTCGGTGGGGTTCTGCGTCGCGATGACGAAGAAGGGCGCCGGCAGCGGGCGGGTGATGCCGTCGCTGGTCACCTGGCGCTCGCTCATGGCCTCGAGCAGCGCGGCCTGCGTGCGGGGCGACGCGCGGTTGACCTCGTCGGCCAGCAGCACGTTGGCGAACACGGGGCCCGGGCGGAACTCGAAGGTCGCGTCTCCGGGCCGCAGCACCGCCGCGCCGAGGATGTCGGTGGGCATCAGATCGGGGGTGAACTGCACCCGCCGGAACTCCAGGTCCAGCGAGCGCGCCAGGGCCCGCGCCAGGGTCGTCTTGCCCACCCCCGGCACGTCCTCCAGCAGCACGTGCCCGTTCGCCAGCACCCCCACCACCACCCGGCGCAGGCCCTCGGGCTTGCCCAGGATGACCTGGCCCAGGTTGTCGAGCAGCCGCTGCGCCGCGGCGCGATCGCTCACAGCGGCCTCAGCACGTGGTCGCGGGCGAGGCGGTGGGTCACCGCGCGGGCCAGGGACGCGATGCGCGGCGTCACCCCCAGCACCCGCACGAGGCCGCGGCGATCCGCCTTGGCGGCCTCAGCGTAGGCCGCCGGGAGCGCCCCGCTGCACACGTCGTTGCTCCACAGCACCAGCAGGTCGCAGCCCTCGACGCGCCCCTTGACCCGCGCGGGCTGCAGCGGATCGTCGTCGGCCACCAGCCGCAGATCCACGGGCAGCCCCTCGCTCATCGCGCGCAGCTCGGCCTGCACGGCGTCGCCGCCGCCGATCACCAGCACCCGGCGCACCCCCGCCCGGCCGCACTCCCGCGCCATGCGCATGAACCAGCGCCGGTCGCTGCTGCCCTGGCACACCCGGCAGCGCTTCTCGCTCTCGACCCGCACCGCGACGCGGTCGTCCATGGCCACCACCTGGTTGCACAGGGCGTGGGCGCAGGTCTCGACCACCTTCTGCTGCACCAGCTTCTGGATCAGGGCGGCGTCCACGTGCTCGATGGCCCGCAGCACCACGATGGCGGTGTCGCGGTGGCCCAGCAGCGCCCGCAGCACCTCGGCCTGCTGGCGGGGCTCGGCCAGCCCCAGGGACTGCAGCAGGGTGGGCAGGTTGGCCCCCGACTGCTGGGCGCGCTCCAGCTCCAGGGCCCGGGTGCGCCACGCCGTCTCGCGCTGCTTGGCCTGCTTGAGATCACCCTCCATGGCCTGGCGGGCGTTCTCCTCGGTCTCGTAGCGCTCCACCGCCTCGCGCAGCTCGGTGGTCTCGGTCTGCAGCTCGGTGCAGGTGGCCTCCAGCGTCGCGCGCTCATCGGTGACGGCCTGCAGCTGCTGCCGGAGCTGAGAGCGCTCCAGGCGCACCCGCCCCAGATCGGCCTCGGCTTGCTGGCGGCGCGCCGGCTCGTCCACGAGGGCCGCCAGCTGCGCGCGGGCTGCGTTCAGGGCCGCCTGCGCCGCCCGCTGGCCGAGCTCGGCCTCGGCGAGGGCGGCCTCGGCGGCGGCCCTCGCGCGATCCGCCTGGGCGATCCGGCGGCGCCACTGCTCGTCCTGGTTGCTCTGCGCGATGGCCTGTCGCAGCGCCTCGGGCGGGGCGGCCATCTCCATGGTGCGCCCCACATCGGGCGCGCCCCCGGCCGCCGACGCGGCCTCGGGCGACAGGGTGGGCAGGTGCTGCTCGAGCAGATCGGCGAAGGTGGTCTTGAACCCGGTGGGCGGCGTGGAGGCCGGCGCGTGGGCCGGCGCCTGGCTGGGCGCCGCCGCGTGGCGGGGGGCCGGCTTCGCCGACCGGCCCGCCGGGCGCGGACGCGGCGGCTCACGGCGCGCGTTGCGACCCCCGAGGGCGCTGCGGGCCGCCTGCGCGACGTCCGCCCGGATGGTGTCGGCCCGCCGCACGTTGGGGTAGCCGTGGGCGCGCAGCCACTCCAGGACAGACTGCTCTTGCAGCCCCAACTCGGCGGCCAGCTTGTAGGCCTTGGTCTTCAACTGTGCATGCTCGGGTCGCCGGCAGGCCGACGCCCCCCAATTCGAAAGTCGAGTGGAGTGTAGGGCGTCGGCGCCCGGTTTGTCACCCGGGCGGTTGGCCGATCAGCTCGGCGCCCGCGCGGCCCCTGCGCCCGGTGACCTCAGCGCGGATCGAAGGCGGTCGTCGCCGTCGACTGCAGCACCCAGAGGGTGCCGTCGCCCAGCAAGGCCATCCCCAGCGCGTCGGGCGCGAGGCCCAGCGGCTCGCCCTCACCGCCCGGCCCATGCCGCCACGGGCCGTCCGGGGCGAGGCGCAGCAGCGTGCCCTCGGGCAGCGTGCGGAGCGCCCGGGTCGGGCCCAGGGGCCCAGCCACCAGCTGCCAGGCGCCGGCGCCCGCCGCCCGGTCCCACACCCGCCCGTCGCCGTCGACCACCCGCCAGCCGTCGCCCACCGCCTGCAGATCCACCAGCCCGCCCGCCGGCCCGGCCAGCGGCCGCCACTGGGCGCCGCCGTCCGCCGTGACCAGCAGGCCAGCGCCGTCCGCGCGCAGGGCCCACCCCTGCTGGGCGTCCCGCCAGGCCACCGGCCCGAGCTGCGCGCTGAGGGTCGGGCCGACGGCCCACGACTCGCCGCCATCCTCAGAGCGCAGCAGCCGCCCGTCGGCGCAGCCCACCAGGCCCGGGCCCTGGGCCGGCGCGAACCGCACCCACCGGGCCTCACAGCTGACCGGCGGGGCCGTGCGCACCCAGCGCCGCCCCGCGTCGGGCGACCACCACAGCAGCCCGTCCCCGACCGCGACCACGCGGTGCGCGGCCACCCGGGTGACGTCCGCCACCCGCACGCCCTCGGTCCCCGCCACCCGGCCCCAGGTCTGGCCGCCATCCAGGGTGCGAAACAGCCCGGCGTCCACGCCCGCGCCCACCGCCACCTGGGGGTGGGTCACGGCCACCGCCCACAGCGGCACGCTCAGCCCGA
>JAUHVS010000155.1 GCA_030424955.1 bacterium
CGCCCGTGAGGGTGACCTGGCGGCCCGGCGCCCGGTCGGGCAGGCGCTCGTAGTCGGGGCAGCGGGGGTCGCGCACGTCGGCGATGCGCAGCTGGCCGTTGTTGCTGCAGTTCGGCGCGGCGCTGACGGGGGTGGGGCTCGGCGGCGGGGGGGGCTCGCTGCAGATCGTGGGCGCGGCGTCCATGGCGCCGTAGTCGCGCATGGCCAGATCGGCCTCGACGCCCTCGTCGGCGGCCTCGCCGTCGGCGGGCACGGCCATGTCCTGGGTGGGGCCCGCGTCGGCCTCGACGCCGCGATCCAGGGAGGCGTCCTCGAACACGACGCTGCCCGCGTCCATGGGATCGGGCGTGCCGTTGCCCCCGCCGTCGTCGTCGCAGGCGGCGAGGCTGAGGGCGGGCAAGGCGAGCAAAGTGATCAGACGGCGCATGGCGAACCCCGGGGGTCGTGGATCGCGCGCACCCTAGGGAAAGGGCCTGTCCGTCGCAAGGTGAGCGCCCGGGGAATCGTGTGCGGCTGTGTGAGGCCTCGCGCAAAAGCGGCTGGGGGCGTAAACCGAAACCGCGGCGCCCGACACAGAAGGGCAGGAACCGAGAGCGCACAGCGCTGGAGAGGACGCCACTGATGGGCGGGCTCGGGGAGAGCGAGGCGGCGCGTGAGGCGCGGTTTGCGGCCTTTGTGGCCGACTACCGGGGCCGGGCGCTGTCCACCGCGTGGCGGCTGTCGGGCGGCGATGACGCGCTGGCCGAGGACATCGCGCAGGACGCTTTCCTGGCCGCGCATCAGGCGCTGCCGAGTTTTCGGGGCGACGCGCAGCTGTCGACCTGGTTCTACCGGATCCTGGTGCGCACGGCGCACCGCCACCGGCGCAAGCGCGCGGTGCGGTTCAAGGTCGCTGGGCTCTTTGGCCTGGAGGCGGCGCGGTCCACCACGCCGGTCTCGGGCGACGCGCCGCTGCGGCGCCGCATCGCGGCGGCCCTCGACACCTTGAGCGAGGGCCAGCGCGCGGCGTTCGTGCTGGTGCACATGGAGGGCCTCACGGTGACGGAGGCCGCCGAGGCGCTGGGCTCGGCGCCCGGGACCGTCAAGAGCCACCTGCACCGCGCCCTGGTGCGGCTGCGCGAGGTGTTGGGCGATTTGCAGGGGACGCAGGGGACGGAGGTGACCGCATGAGCAAGCACGACACACAGCACGACGACACGCTGCCCCTGACCGACGCCGATCAGGCCTTCGTCGCCACCCTCGCGGCGGCGTACCAGCCCGACGAGCGGCACCCGGCGCGGGACCTGGCCTTCGACCGGGCCCTGGCGGCCCGCCTCGAGGGGCGCCCGCGGCGGGCGTGGGCCCGCTGGCCCGTGGGCCTGACCCTGGCGGCCGCGGCGGCGGTCCTGGTGTGGGTGGTGGCGCCCAGGCCCGCCTCGACGCCCACGCCGGACCCCGGCGCCGTGGGCGGCGCGCTGGCGGTGGGCACGCCCCCCACGGCGCCGCCCGCGGCCGCTCAGGGCGACCTGGAGGCCACCAGCGATCCCGTGCTGGCCCTGCTCACGCCCACCGACGCGGACGTGGACGACGACGCGCTCTACCCCGACGACTACCTCGCGCTGGCCGACGTGCTGGCGCTGAACTGATGCTGGAGGATCCCATGAACTCGCTCGCGCTCCCCCGCCCGTGGATCCGCCGACTGCTGATGAGCGCCGCGCTGTTGTGCGTGGTGGGGCTGGGGTTCGCCCAGGCCCGACCCCACGGGCGCCACGGGCGCGACGGCGGGCTGCTCAAGCCCGAGGCCGTGGACCGGCTGGCGGCCCAGCTGTCGCTGGATCCGGCGGTGACCCAGCGGCTCAAAGAGAAGCTGCACGCGGTGCGGCTCGAGACCATCGCGGTCAAGGCCCAGCTCAAGGCCGCGCAGCGCACGGTGCGCGAGCAGCTCGCCCAGGAGACCCCCGATCGGGCCGCCGTGATGGCGGCCCTCGACGCGGTCGGGGCGGCGCGCACGGCGCTGCGCAAGCTCAAGACGGGGGCCTTGCTGGACGTGCGCGCCGAGCTCACCCCCGAGCAGCGCGCCAAGCTCAAGACCCTGCGTGGGGCCTACTCGGGGCGGCGCGCGCGCCGGGCCCGCGGGGGCGAGGGGCGGCGGCCCGACCGCGATGACGGGGACGGCCCGCCGGCGCCACCGCCGCCGGACGATGACGACGACTGACCGACCGCCCCCCGCGCGGCGCGCCGCGGATGACGCCGCGCTTCACCCACCGGCCGGTTTTGACCGATAACGGGGCGGGCGCGGGGGCCCGGCTCGGCGACGCCCGCCGGGGCCCGCGCGCGCTGACCGTCATCCAGACCGCGACGCCACGTCGCTGGGAGCCGCCGTGCACCTGCCGCCGCTGACCGAGAGCCCCGAGTACGCCGCCCTGCTGGCCCACCACGCCGAGATCGCCGAGGTGCCGGTGCTGTCGCACTTCGCCGACGATCCCGGGCGGTTCGAGGCCCTGTCCTTCCGGCTGGACGACCTGCTCGTCGACCTGTCGAAGCACCGGCTGACCCCCAAGACCCTGTCGCTGCTGGTGGCCCTGGCCGAGGCCCGCGGGGTGCCCGCGCGGCGCGACGCCATGTTCGCGGGCGAGCACATCAACACCACCGAGGATCGCGCGGTGCTGCACACGGCGCTGCGCAACCAGAGCGATCGGCCCGTGGTGCTGGACGGCGTGGACGTCATGCCCGAGGTGCGGGCGGTGCTCGACCGCGTCGAGGCCTTCGTCGAGGCCGTGCGCAGCGGCGCCTGGCGCGGCTACACGGGCCAGGCCATCACCGACGTGGTCAGCATCGGCATCGGCGGCAGCGATCTGGGGCCGGTGATGGTGACCGAGGCGCTGTGGCCCGACCACCACCCGCGGCTGCGGGTGCACTACGTGAGCAACGTGGACGGCGGGCACCTGCACCGCACGCTGCAGGGGCTGGACCCCGCGCGCACGCTGTTCATCGTGGCCAGCAAGACCTTCACCACCATCGAGACCCTCACCAACGCGGCCTCGGCCAAGGCGTGGCTGCTCGCGAGCGGGGCAGGGGACGCCGACGTCGCCAAGCACTTCGCGGCGCTGTCCACCAACGAGGCGGGCGTGCGGGCCTTTGGCATCGACCCCGTCAACATGTTCCCGTTCTGGGACTGGGTCGGCGGCCGGTACTCGGTGTGGTCCGCCATCGGCACGCCGGTGGCGCTCGCGGTGGGCATGGACCGCTTCCGCGCGCTGCTGGCCGGCGCGCACGCCATGGACGAGCACTTCCGCACGGCCCCGCTGGCGAGCAACCTGCCGGTGCTGATGGCCCTGGTGGGGGTCTGGTACGTCAACTGCTTCGGGGCCGAGGGGCTCGCGGTGCTGCCCTACGATCAGGGGCTGCACCGGCTGCCGGCGTACCTGCAGCAGGCCGACATGGAGTCCAACGGCAAGACCGTGGGGCTGGACGGGCAGCGGGTGCGCCACCACACCGGCCCCATCGTGTTTGGCGAGCCGGGTACCAACGGGCAGCACGCCTTCTACCAGCTGATCCACCAGGGCAGCCGGCTCATCCCCTGCGACTTCATCGCGGCGGCCAAGGCCCGCCACCCCGTCGCGGGCCACCACCCGCTGCTGCTGGCCAACTTCTTCGCGCAGACCGAGGCGCTGATGGTGGGCCGCGGCCCCGAGGCGGCGAAGGCCGAGGTCGCGGGGCGCCCTGACGCCGGCACCCTCTGGCCGCACAAGGTGTTCGCCGGCAGCCAGCCCACCACCAGCGTGCTCTTCAAGACCCTCGACGCCTACAGCCTGGGGCGCCTCATCGCCCTGTACGAGCACAAGATCTTCGTGCAGGGGGTCATCTGGGGCGTCAACTCCTTCGATCAGTGGGGGGTGGAGCTGGGCAAGGTGCTGGCGAAGCGGCTGCAGCCGGCCCTGGCCGCGGGGGATCTGAGCGCCCATGACCCCAGCACGGCCGGGCTCATCGAGTGGTACCGCGCGCTGGCGGCCGAGGCCTGAGCGGGGGCGGCCCGCCGAGGTGGCGACTGGACTGGTCACCAAGGGCCGTGCGGCGGCCGCGAGCCCCCGTCGCGCGGGCTGTGCCAGGTTGGCGCGGCGCTTGCTTTCTGCGTGGACGGTCGTGCATGGATGCACGGGTTCGCTATGCTGGTCATGCCCTCCCACGCTCGCCTGGGTGAGATGAAGCCGAAGGAGAACGCCGCTGGAACACCCGCGCCGGGCGCGTCGCGCTCGCCGGACACCGGTGTCTTCTCGGCGGTCTTCGATCAGCTCGCGCTGGTGGACATCTTGCAGATGCTGCACCAGGCCCGCCGCTCAGCGACGGTGGTCGTGCGCGACCGCGGGGCGATCTTCTTCGAGCGGGGGGAGCTCCAGCACGCACAGGCCGGTCGGCTGACGGGCCGAGAGGCGCTCACTGCGCTCCTCTCCATCGAGGGTGGCGACGTGCAGGTCGAGGCATTCCAGCCCAGCCCGCAGACCTTCAACGGCACCTTCCAGGGCATCCTGCTCGACACCCTGGCCAAGCTCGACGAGGTGCGCGCCGGCGTCGAGGTGCCCAGCAGCCCCAACGTGCGGACCGAGAGCGCCGGCACCGGCGCCTTCGAGTGGGGGCCGGCGACGCCGGCGATCGAGGCCGAGGACCGCAGCGCCGAAGCCTTCGACGCCATGCTCGACTTCGAGTTCGTCGATCAGGGCGAGCCGGCGGTGCCCGCCGCGACGCCCCCGCCCGTAGTGGCGCAGGTGGTCGTGCCGCCGCCACGGGTGGCCAGTCAAGTTGCCGCCCGGCCGCTCCCGTCGAGCCCCTCTGCGACCCCGCGACCGGCGCCCTCGTGGACCCGGCCGTCGGACGCGCGGCGGGGCCCCACGCAGACCTACAAGGTGCCCACGCTGATGGAGCCGGTGGTCGAGATCCAGCGCCCCACCGCGCCCCAGGCGGCGGGCGGCCCCAGCATGGGCGTCATCCTGGCCGTGGGCGTGGTGTGCATGCTGCTGGGGCTGGGCGTGGCCGCCATGCTCTGGGGGCCCGGCAGCGCCCCGAGCGCCCGCGAGGCCGCGCCCATCGAGACCGCGCAGCCCTGAGCGCCCGGGCCGCTTGGCCCCCCTGACCCCCCCTGATCAGCCCGCCCGTACCTCGGACCGAGACCGGTGGTGTTCGCTGGCGGCGTGACTTTTCGTCGCGGCGCCGGTCAACTGGGCGGCGGGCTTGCTCGCCTGAGCCCTTGGGAGGTGGTCGCGTCCATGGCAGGGCAGAAGCCAGAGTTCGCCGAGACGCCCACGCAGTGGAGGGCCGCCTTTGAGGAGGTCGAGCTGCTCGACGTGCTGCAGATGCTCAACCAGGGGCGTCGGAGCGTGTGCCTGCGCGTCGGTGACGCTGGGTGGGTGCAGTTCGCGCAGGGCGAGATCACCCACGCCGAGACGCCGTCGGCCACCGGGCTGGCCGCCTTCGAGGCGCTGCTCGAGGCTGAGGGCGGCGCCCTGCGGGTGACGGCGCCCGTCGAGGACGCCCCGGTGTCCCTCGACCTGCCCTTCTCGAACCTGCTGCTCGACACCCTCACGCGCCTCGACGAGCGCCGGGCGGGCCGGGGCGATCCGGGGCCCCCCTTGGCGTCGTCGCTCACGCCGCCGGCCCGGGCCGCGCTCTCGACGCCACCCCCCGCCCGGGTGCCGGCCGAGGCCAGCGCGCCGCTGGCCGCGGTGCGGCGGCGGCGGGGCGCGCGCACGCCCGCCATGGGCACCGAGGCGACCCGGCTGCCCACCGCGGCCGCGGGGGCGCCACCCACGTCAGCCCAGCCGGCCGCGCCGCCCTCGGCGGGCGTCGATCCGCTGGCTGAGGCCGACGACTGGACGGATCTGAACCCCAGCCCGGCGCCGGCCGCGGCCCCGGCGCCGGCCGTGGCCCCGATGCCGGCCGTGGCCCCGAAGCCGGGCCCAAGGCGAACCCGGAGCGCGGCCCAAGCGCCGGCCCAGCAGGCGGCGCCCGCCGAGCCCCCGCCCGCTGCGCCCGACCCCGGCAGCAGCCTCGAGATCGTCGACACCGCCCAGACCCCCGGCCCAGCGGAGCACGGGCACTACAAGGAGCCCACCACCATCCCCATGGCGCGCTTCGACCTGGTCGAGGTGGACACCACGGAGCTCGACGCGAAGCGCAGCGCGCGCCTGACGTGGTTGCTGGTGGTGCTGGTGGCGGTGGGGGCCACGGCGGCCGCGATCCTGACCCGCTGACCCGCTGACGCCGCCGGTCACCGGCAAGCTGGTTGACGCCCTCTGCGGGGTTGGCGAGGCTGCCGAGGCAGCTCGGAGGGGTCATGCACTTTCAGAACTCGCGCCTGGCGCGTTGGCTCGAGCCACGGGCCAACTCGTTCATCTTCTCGGCGTACGCCATCATCGCGGCCTTCTCGACCTACCTGAGCATGTACGGGTTCCGTAAGCCGTTCACGGCGGGCGCCTTCGAGGGCATGGTCGACCTGCCCGGGCCGCTGCCCGAGCTGTCCTACAAGAGCGTGCTGATCATCAGCCAGGTCATCGGCTACTGCGCGTCGAAGTTCATCGGCATCAAGATCATCAGCGAGCTCGATCCCAAGTGGCGGGGCCAGGCGATCCTGGTGTGCATCGCCGTCGCGTGGGGCGCGCTGGCGCTCTTCGCCCTCACGCCCGCGCCCTACAACGCCATCTGGCTGTTCGTGAACGGCCTGCCCCTGGGCATGATCTGGGGCCTGGTGTTCGGCTTCCTCGAAGGCCGCCGCGTCACCGAGGCCCTGGGCGCCGGCCTGAGCGCCAGCTACATCGTGGCCAGCGGCTTCGTGAAGACCATCGCGCGCCTGCTGATGGACGCCGGGGTCAGCGAGCAGTGGATGCCCTTCGCCACCGGCGCCGTGTTCGCGGCGCCCATGCTGTTCTTCGTGTTCTTGCTGGCCAACATGCCGCCGCCGAACGCCGAGGACGAGCGCCTGCGCACCAAGCGCCTGCCCATGGACGGGCCGGCCCGCAAGGCGTTCTTCATGAAGTACTTCACCGGGCTGACGGCGCTGACGGGCCTGTACGTGCTGCTCACGGCCTTCCGCGGCTTCCGTGACGACTTCGCCGTCGAGATCTGGACCGAGCTGGGCTACGGCGGCAAGCCGAGCATCCTGACCACCGCCGAGCTGTGGGTCGCCTTCGGCGTCATGGTGGGCCTGGGGCTCATGATGACCATCAAAGACAACCGCAAGGCGCTGCTGCTGGTGCACGTGCTGATGATGGGCGGCACCGCGATGGTGGGCGTCACCACCGCGCTGTTCCAGGCCGGCGTCATCGGCCCCGAGCCCTGGATGATCCTGGTGGGGCTGGGCCTGTACCTGGCCTACGTGCCCTACGGCTGCGTGCTCTTCGACCGGCTCATCGCGGCGGTGGGCTCGGTGGCCACCGCCGGCTTCATGATCTACGTCACCGACGCCTTCGGCTACCTGGGCAACGTGGTGCTGCTGGTGTGGAAGGACCTGGGCTTCGCGCAGCTCAGCTGGCTCGAGTTCTTCACCGGCTTCGCCTACCTCACGTCGGTGGTGTGCACCGTGCTGTTCGGGGTGTCGATGGTGTCCTTCGCCCTGCGCACCCGCGGGCTGACCCCCGCCGCGACCCCGCCCCCTGGAGCCTGAGATGATCGCACCTGAACTGGATCTGCGCCTGCTCATCGGCGGCCGCCGCGTGGCCGGCGAGGGGGTGCCCCTGCCCACCTTCGCCCCCGCGACGGGCGAGGTGATGGCCCACGTGCCGTCGGCCTCGGCGGCGCAGTTGGACGCCGCGGTCACGGCGGCGCGGCGGGCCTTCGACGGCTGGTCGGCGACGCCCCCGGCGGCCCGGGCCCGCTGCCTGTTCGCCTTGGCGGACGCCATCGAGGCGCGCTTCCCGGCCATCGCCGCCCTGGAGAGCCGCAACGCCGGCCACCCCCTGGCGCGGGTGCTGGAGGACGAGGCCCACCCCATCATCGACCCCTTCCGGTACTTCGCCGGGGTCGCGCGGGCGCCGTCGGGCCTGGCCGCCACCGAGTTCGTCGAGGGCGCCACCAGCATCATCCGCCGCGACGCGGTGGGGGTCATCGGCCAGATCGTGCCGTGGAACTACCCGCTGATGATGGCCACCTGGAAGATCGCCCCGGCCATCGCGGCCGGGAACACGGTGGTGGTCAAGCCCGCCGAGCAGACCCCGCTGTCGCTGCTGGCGCTGGCCGATCTGTTCGCCGAGCACCTGCCCCCCGGGGTGGTGAACATCATCTGCGGCGACGGCCCGACGGTGGGCGCGGGGGTGGTGGCCCACCCCGACGTCGACATGGTGTCGCTCACCGGCGACATCGGCACGGGCCAGGCGGTGATGGCGGCGGCGGCGCCGACCCTCAAGCGCCTGCACCTCGAGCTGGGCGGCAAGGCGCCGGTCATCGTGTGGCCCGACGCCGACGTGGACGCCGCCGTGGCGGCCGTGCGGGGCGCGGGCTTCTACAACGCCGGCCAGGACTGCACGGCGGCCTGCCGGGTGTTCGCCCACGCCGACGTGTACGCCGAGGTGGTGGCCAAGCTGGGCGAGGCAGCGGCGAGCCTGAAGGCCGGCCCGCTGGACGACCCCACCACCGAGCTGAGCCCCCTGGTGAGCGCCCGCCAGCGCGACCGCGTGGACGGCTTCGTGCGCCGCGCCGAGGCCCTGCCCCACGGCCGCATCGTCACCGGGGGTCAGCGCCCCGACCGGCCGGGCTACTGGTTCGAGCCCACGGTCATCGCCGACGTCGGCCTGGGCGACGAGATCGTGGACCGCGAGGTCTTCGGGCCGGTGGTGAGCGTGTCGCGCTTTGGCGCCGGCGAGGACGTGGTGGCCGCCGCGAACGCCACCCGCTACGGGCTGGCGGCGTCGGTGTGGACCCGCGACGTCGGCCGCGCCATGACCGCCGCCCGGCGGCTGCGCTACGGCACGGTGTGGGTCAACACCCACCTGATCTGGCCCAGCGAGGCCCCCCACGGCGGCATGAAGGCGTCGGGCATGGGCAAAGAGATGAGCATCTACGGCTACGAGGACTACACGGTGGTGCGGCATGTCTGCGTCGATCTCGGCTGAGGCCGTCGCCCTGGGGGCGGCGGGGGTGACCCTGACCTGGCAGCACGGCGGCACCCAGGTGTTCTCGCCGCTCTGGCTGCTGGACAACGATCTGGCCTTCCGGCACCCGCGCACCAACCAGCGGCTGCGGGAGCTGCGCAGCCTGCCCGCCCAGCCCACCGTGGCGTCGGCGCGGCTGGCGGACGGCGCGCTGCACCTGACCTGGGCCGCGGCGGGGCTGCCGCCCACGGTGTTCCCGCTGGCCTGGCTGGCGGCGCACGGGCCGCAGCCGGCGCCGGCGTCCGAGCACACGCTCTGGGGGGCCGAGCTGCAGGCCGCGCTGCCGGGCGTGCCCTGGGCGGCCCTCGACACCGCCGCAGGCCAGCGCGCGCTGCTCGATGACCTGCACCGGCTGGGCTGGGCCCGGGTGCTGGGCGCGCCCGCCACCGGCGGGGTGGTGCTGCAGCTCGCCGAGCGCTTCGGCCACGTGCGGGCCACCAACTACGGGCGCCTGTTCGACGTCATCAGCAAGCCCGACGCCGAGCACCTGGCCTACACCGGCGTGGCGCTGGCGGTGCACACCGACAACCCCTACCGCGACAAGGTGCCCGGCGTGCAGATCCTGCACTGCCTGCAGGCCAGCCTGGACGGCGGCGGCGAGACGGTGCTGGTGGACGGCTTCGCGGCGGTCGAGGCCCTGCGGGCGCAGGCCCCCGAGGCCGTCGACACCCTGGCGCAGCAGGCGATCCCGTTCCGCTACCGTGACGGCGAGGCCGATCTGCGCTGGACCCGCCCGCTCATCGAGCTGGACCCGTACGGGCGGCCGCAGGCGGTGGCCTTCAACGACCGCTCCATGGCGCCGATCCCCGGGGCGGCGGCGGACGTCGAGCGGTTCTACGCGGCCTACCGCGGCTTCGCCGAGGCCGTGCACGCCCCCGAGCGGGCGGTGCACTTCCTGCTCAAGCCCGGCGACGCGGTCATCTTCAACAACCAGCGGGTGCTGCACGGCCGCGACGCCTACGACGGCCGCCGCGGCGCCCGCCACCTGCAGGGCTGCTACGCCGATCTCGACGCCTTCGACAGCGCCCGGCGCCTGCTGGCCGCCGGCTGAGCGCCGGCCCTCGCGAGGGGCCTACCGGGGCCCCACCGCCAGCCGCCGCAGCAGGATGAGCTGGCCCGCG
>JAUHVS010000156.1 GCA_030424955.1 bacterium
CGACGTGCACGCCTTCGTGGATGGCCCGCCCCCGCCCGCCCGCCCACCCATCGAGCTGCCGGCGCTGACCGGCGAGCCGCAGGTGGTGGTGGTCGGCGCGGGGCCCGCGGGCCTGTTCTGCGCGTGGCAGCTGGCCCGCCACGGCGTGCGGTCCGTGCTGGTGGAGCGGGGCCCCGACGTGCGCGGGCGCCGCCCCGGGCTGGCGCGGCTCAACCGGGAGGGCGTGCTGGACCCCGAGAGCAACTACTGCTTCGGGGAGGGCGGCGCGGGCACCTTCAGCGACGGCAAGCTCTACACCCGGGCCACGAAGCGCGGCCCCGTGCTGGACGTGCTCGCGGCGCTGGTGGACGCCGGCGCCGACGCCCGGATCCTGTACGACGCGCGCCCGCACATCGGCACCAACAAGCTGCCGCAGGTGGTCGCGGGGCTGCGGGAGCAGCTCAAGGCGGCCGGCGTGGACGTGCGGTTCAACACCCGCGTCGACGACCTGCTGCTCGACGGCACGGCGCTGCGCGGCGTGCGGCTGGCCGGCGGCGACACGGTGCCGGCGCGCGCCGTGGTGCTGGCCACGGGCCACAGCGCCCGCGACGTCTACCGCCTGCTGCACCGCCGCGGCGTGTCGCTCACGGCCAAGGCCTTCGCCCTGGGCGTTCGGGTCGAGCACCCGCAGCCGCTCATCGACCGCATCCAGTACGGGCCGACCCTGGCGGGGCACCCCAACCTGGGGGCGGCGCCCTACAGCCTCAAGCGCACCGTGGACGGCGTGGGCACCTTCAGCTTCTGCATGTGCCCCGGCGGCTTCATCGTAGCGGCCGCCACCGAGGCCGACGGCGTGGTGGTCAACGGCATGAGCCCGTCCACCCGTAACGGGCGCTACGCCAACTCCGGCATGGTGGTGGGCGTCGGGCCCGAGGTGTACGGCGACGGCCCCCTCGACGGCCTGGACTGGCAGGCGGCGGTGGAGCAGGCGGCCTTCACCGCGGGCGGCGGCCAGTTCCGCGCGCCGGCCCAGCGGCTCACCGACTACCTGGCGGGGCGCGACAGCGCGAGCCTGCCCGACTGCAGCTACCGCCCGGGCCTGACCCCCAGCGATCTGCGGACCGTGCTGCCGGCGCGCGTCCACCACCACCTGCGTGACGGGCTGCGCTTCTTCGGCGAGCGCCGCATGCGCGGCTACCTCACCGAGGACGCCGTGCTGGTGGGCGTCGAGTCCCGCAGCTCGTCGCCGGTGCGCATCGATCGCGACGCCGAGAGCCTGCAGAGCCCCAGCCACCCGGGGCTGTACCCGGCCGGGGAGGGCGCGGGCTTCGCCGGGGGCATCGTGAGCGCAGCGCTGGACGGCCTGCGCATCGCCGACGCCATCGCCGGCGGCCCCGCCCCGGGCGCCGCGACCTGACGGCGCTGGCCCCGACCCCGAGCGCGGCCCACGCGCCCGATCGGCCGCTCCCATTTTTCGTTGGCATCCACCCCCAGCCGCTGGGCATCGTTTTTCCATAGGGCGGTGCACTCCTGCCCGAGTCCGGGGGCCTTGGCCGCCGGGCGACCCTCCGTCGAGAGGCTGGCGGTCTTGGCGGGGGGCGCGTGTCGCGTCGAGTGGGCGGCGCGGGCGTATGTGTGAACGCCGTACGAGAGGAGGTGATCCATTGGGCGAATCGAACAGTGTGGTGAGTGAGGTCGCGGCGTCCTGACGCGCGGCCGGGTTCGACCCTCCGGGTCACCGGCCACCGCTGGGTCAGCAGGACCGTCCCAGCGCGACCGCTCGAGCACGCGACGCCACACCGCGATGGGCCCGCCCAGGCCGTGCTCGATGACCTGACAGACCTCGGTGGGTTTCGGCCCACCGGGGTCTTTTTTTTGGCGCGGCCCTGGGGCACGGTCCCCGCATGAAGGCCACCAAGACCGACGCCGCCGCCCTGGCCCACGCCCAGGCCGAGACCGAGGCCCACGACCAGGTCGAGGCGGCGCACGAGGCGCAGGCCCACGACACCACCCACACCGACGAGGCCGAGCACGAGACGCCCGAGCAGGCCGAGGCCCGCGAGGCGAAGCGCCTGGCCTTCGTGAAGGGCCTGCTGCCGGTGATGCAGCCGCAGCACCAGGCCGCCGTGATCCTGCGGGCCAACGGGGTGACGCTGCCGGCGCAGGTGCTCGACGAGGTGGTGGAGTGCCTGGCCGACACGGCGGGGGCCTTCGAGCTCGTGCTGCGGCGGCCGGTGACGGTGGGCGGCCTGACCTACGAGCGGTTCATCAAGGGGCAGGGGGGCTACCGGCGGCTCACGCAGCTGCAGGGCGTGCGGGACGCGGCGCAGCGGCCGGTGACCCAGCTCGACGCGACGGCCGACGGGGTGCGGGCCCACGGCGCGCAGGGCCAGGGCGGCCCCGAGGGCTGAGGGCCGAGCCCGGGGCCTCAGCCGGCCGCGGCGAGGGCGCGGCGGGGCGCATCGGCGTGGGCGCTACCGTGCGCCCCTTGCACGTAGAGCCGCGTGGTCTCGACGCACTCGTGGCCCAGCAGGTCCGCCAGGGCCACCAGGTCGCCGCGGCTCGCCTTGAGGAAGTCCTTGGCGAAGGTGTGGCGCAGCGTGCTCGGCGACACCTTCACCCCCGCCACGCGGCAGTACTTGCGCACCAGCCGCTGCACGCCGTTGGTGGTCAGCGGCCCGCGCTCGCCCACGAACAGCGGGCCGTCGACGTTGCCCCGCTCGCTGAGATAGCGGCGCAGCTTGCGGCGGGCGGGCCGGCCCATGGCGATGGCGCGGGCCTCGTCGCCGCGCTCCACGCGGATCACCGCGCGCCGGGTGCTCAGCGACAGATCCTCGCGGTGCAGGGCCACCAGCTCGCTCACCTTCAGGCCGCTCTCCAGCAGCACCTGCACGATGGCCTGGTCCCTCAGCGTGCCGGTCTCCTCCATGACGCGCAGGAACCGGCTGAGATCCCCCGAGTTGAGCCCCTGCGGGCGGCGCCGCGGCTGGGGCACGGGGCCCACCGCCCGCACGGCATCCCGCAGGCCCCGATCCACCAGGCCGCCGTCGCAGGCCCAGTCCACATAACGCTTGGTGGCCACCAGCTTGCGGTTGATGGTCGACGGGCGCAGGCCATCGCTGCGGCACGCGTCACGGAAGCGCACCAGATCGGTGGCGCTGAAGGCGGTCAGGTCGAAGCGGGCGCCCCCACGCTCGCTCAACCACCGCGCGAGCCCCAGCCAGTCGCTCCGGTAGGAGTCGATGGTCTTGCGCGCCTTGCCATCGGCCGCCAGGGCGGCAGCGAATGCGGCGAATCGGTGGCGCTCGGTCTCGGTCACGGTGCGGGTCAGATCGGCCATTGGTACTCCCCCATGTCATGCCAGCGGCGGGGGGGCTTATCGCAACGATCGTACCAACCGGTTTGTCTTTGTTATCCGCAGGGTTGTGCCCGCAGGAACGTCAGCGCGCTGGCGCCGAGGCGTCGGACTCTTGACGGGCCTACATCGCCCTACCTGGCCTCGGATCCCCCGGCGGCCGCGGGTGTCGCGCCGCCGGGGCGATGCGGCTATCCTCGCCGCGCCGGGGGACCGGCCGGCGCCGCGGCGCTGTCTCAGACAGGAGGGGCCATGGTGTCACTGCCCGAGTGGTGGGGGCTGACCTTCACCCAGACGCTGCTGGTGGTCTCGGCCATCCTGCTGATCATCGATCTGTTCTTCCTCACCGACGTGCCGACGCAGATCGCCTACGTGCTGCTGAGCGTCACGGTGGCCACGCAGTTCGAGCAGCCGGTGCTGATCCAGGTGCTGATCGGGGTCGTCACCTGGATCGCCCTGGTCATCTTTCACTACATGGTCTGGCGGACGTTCCTGGAGGGCGTGGCGCGCAAGATCGCCCCGGCCCGGTACAAGTCGGGGCCCGACCGGCTGGTGGGGCGACGGGGCGTCGTGCGCCACATCGAGGGGCGCATCATGGTGAGCGTCGAGGGTGAGCTGTGGGCCTTCGAGGCGGTGGTGCCGGTGCAGCCCGGGCAGACCGTCGAGATCGCCGCGCAGCGTGACGGCTACCTGATCGTCGAGCCCCCCCGCGTGCCCCTGCCGACCGGAGAGCGCTGAGCCATGTCCATCATCTTCACCGTCAGCCAGTCGCAGTGCCGGGTCATCGAGCGCTTCGGCAAGTTCAGCCGGGTGGTGTACGAGGGGCCGCACTTCCGCATCCCGTTCATGGAGTCCTTCAAGCGCGTCGCCGACTGGGCGGACGTCGCCAACCAGGACGCCGGGCTGTCCATCGAGCTCACCGAGCAGCTCACCCTGGCCGAGGCCCGCGGCAGCCAGACCAAGGACAACGTCACCGTGGTGGCGGCGGCCTCGGTGTACTGGCGCATCTTCGATCCGCGGCGGGCGGTGTACGAGGTCGACAACCTGCCGAGCGCGGTGAAGGACGTCGCGCTGAACGCCCTGCGGGCGAACATCGGCCAGCTCGAGCTCGACCAGGTGCTGTCGGAGCGCCAGAAGCTCAACGAGCGCATCGCGGCGCAGCTCGCCGAGACGGCTCAGCGCTGGGGCATCCAGTTCACGCGGGTCGAGATCCGCGAGATCTCGACGACCGACGAGACCGCCACCGCCATGCGCCAGCAGATGGAGGCGGAGCGGCGGCGCCGGGCGGCGGTGGCGGACGCCGCGGGTCAGGCGCAGGCCGAGGTGAAGATCGCGGAGGCGGATCGCGACGCGTCGATCCTGCGGGCGCAGGGGCGCGCGGCGGCCATCCAGATGCTGGCCGAGGCCGAGGGGCAGTACCTGGGGCAGCTGGTGCACCACGTGCCGCCCGACTGGGCCGCCCGCATCGTCATCGCGCAGAAGTACCTGGACGGCTTCGACCGCATCACCAAGAACCCGTCGGACAAGGTGTTCTTGCCCAACGGCTACCCGGCCATCTTCGACTTTGATCCGAACGCGGCCGCCAAGAAGCCGGGCGGCGAGGGGCCGTAGTCGACCCGAGGGGCGATCCGCGGCCGATGCGCCGCAGGTCGGCCAGGGCGCGCGGTGCGCCCCGGCGAGATCAGGCCGCCTGGGAGACGCCCGACAGGTGCAGGTGGTTCTCGGGCACCGGGTAGCCCTTCGCGGCGAAGGTCGTGGCGATGACCTTGTTCTGCGCGAAGAACACGTCCCAGTAGTACTGCGTGTGGCAGAAGCTGCGCACCGTCAGCACGGGGCCCGCGAGGGTGAACCCGCTGATGAAGACCTCGGGCTTGGGGCTCTCGACGATGTTGGGGATGTTGGCCAGGTTGGCCAGCAGGGCCGCCTTGGCCTCGTCGGGATCGACGCCGTGGGCCAGCTGGGCGGTGCCCTCGACGCGGCGGAAGGGGTTGGCCGAGAAGTTCTTGATGGTGCTGCTGAACACCTTGTTGTTGCCCATGAAGGTGCGCACCGAGTCGGGGGTGTTGATGGTGGTCACGAACAGCCCGATCTCGAGGACGGTGCCCTCCATGTCGCCGGCGATGACGTAGTCGCCCACCTTGAAGGGGCGCAGCACGATCATGAACACGCCGGCGGCGAAGTTGCTGAGCAGGCCCGACCAGGCCATGCCGATGGCGACACCGGCGGCGGCCAACAGACCCGCGAAGGTGGTGGTCTCGACGCCGAAGACGCTCAAGACCGCGATCATCAAGATGATGTTGAGGAGCACCCCCGACGCCGAGCCGATGTAGCGCACCAGGGTGCCATCGAGCTTCTGGCGGTTCAGGCTCGCGGCCAGGAGCTTGAGGGCCAGGCCGATGAGGTAGCGGCCGATGATCCACAGCAGCAGGGCGCCGAGCACCTTGCCGCCGATGTCGAGGCCGAAGGCGTACGCCTGATCAAGGAAACGATCCATGGGAGCCACTCCTGGGCTGGTGGGTTGGGGTGTGTGCCGTAGTCGACCGGCAAGTCAGGCCGGAGTCACTCAAAAAGCGTGGGTGTCTGGCTGTTTCTCGGGGGCGGGCGCGCCCCGTCAGGCCTGGTCGGCGAGCCAGCGCGCCTGATCGCCCAGCAGGCCCGTGCTGTCGCGCCAGTCAGCCCCCGCGATCAAGGCCGCGGCGCCCTCGGCGACCAGGGTGGCGGCGGTGAGCAGCGCCCCGCGCAGATCGGCCCCGCGCAGATCGGCGCCCACCAGGAAGCAGCCCTCGAGATCGGCCCCGCGCAGGTCGGCCCCGCGCAGATCGGCCCCGCGCAGATCGCTCAGCGACAGGTTGGCGCCGCGCAGATCGGCCCCCGCGAGCCGGGCGCCGCGCAGATCGCAGCCCTTCAGCTTCAGCGGCCCCAGGGACTGAGTGTGGGGCTGCCAGCCCCGCAGATCCGCGCGGCGGATCGTGCGATCCCGGGCGCCGTCGAAGTGGTCCCGGTCCCTGAACCGCGCGAGCTGGGCCGGGGTGAGGTTGCCGCTCACGTAGCGCTGATCGCCCGGCCAGGGATCGGCGGTGTCGTGGTAGCCGTCCTCGCGCTCCCAATAGCCGAGGGCGTGGGCGGTGCACAGCTCGACGCGGCGCACCCACTTGAGGCTCTTGTAGAAGTAGCGGCCGACGGTCACCACGCGCAGGGGGCCGCCGTGGATGGGGGCCAGGGGCGCGCCGTCCGCGCTGTGCACCAGCCAGCAGCGGTCGAGGGCCTCCGCCAAAGGCAGGCTGGTGTCATGGTCGCGGGCCGAGAACGCCACGAAGCGCACGCTGACGGCGTCGGGGGACACCCCCACGGGGGCCAGCACGTCCGCCAGGGGGCGGCCCTCGAAGCGCATGCCGCGGTGGGACCAGCGGGTGACGCAGTGCACGTCCATGGTGAGCGTGCGCGCCGGCCAGGCCTGCACGTCGGCCCAGCTCAGCCGCGTGGGCCGGGCGACGGCGCCGTCGAGGGTCAGCGACCAGGTCGCCGGGTCCAGGGCCTCGGGGGTGGGCGCGCGCTCGCCCACCACGGGCCACTTGCGAGTGGCCACCTGGTCGGGCGGCAGCCAGGCCTCGGCGGCGGGCGCCGGATCGGCCGGGGTGGGCGGGGTGGACACCGGCTCAGCCGCCCAGGGGGGTCCAGGCGTGGAGCCCGGCGGTGGGCACGGCGCGATCGCCCACGATCTTCAGCCAGCCTGCGCCCGCGCGGGGCGAGAGCCACCAGCCGTCGCTGACCTGCACGTCCACGCGCACCTCGGCGGCGAGCCAGGGGCCCCAGCGGTTGTCGAGGTTGGTGAGGAAGCCGCGGGGCCAGCCGAACACCCCCATCAGCCCCAGCCGGCCCTGCAGGCCGAGGCGGACCCGTGGGGTGAGCGGCACCTCGCCCCCGATGAGGGCGACGGTCTCGATCCGCTGCGCGATGAGCTTGCGGTTGGGGTTGTTGTCGTTGACCCCGCCGGCCCACGAGGCGCCCAGGCCCAGCCAGGCGCCCTCGAGCACCAGCCAGCGGGCCTCGACCTCGAGCCCGCCCTGCACGGGCGCGTCGGCGGGGGCGTCGACCCGCAGGCCGCCCCCCAGGGTGAGGGCGCCGGCCAGCACCAGGGGGTTCACCCCTCGGCCGGATCGATGACGATGAGCTGGGCGCCGCCCTCGACGCGGTCATCGGCCTGACAGTGGATCGAGGCGATGGTGCCGGCGATCTCGGCGCGCAGCTCGTTCTCCATCTTCATGGCCTCGATGATGACCACCCCCTGGCCAGGCACCACGGCGTCGCCCACGGCCACCTGCACCTGCACGATGCGGCCGGGCATGGGGCTGAGGATCACCGTGTCGCCGCCGCCGCTGACGGTGTCGCCGCGCCGGGCCCGCAGGCGGGCGGCGTGGGGATCGAGGGCCTGCGCGGTGACGGTGTGCCCGCCGAGCCACGCGCTGCGGCCGTCGTCGGCCAGGCGCACGCGGCGGCTGTGGGCGCCGTCCAGCAGGTGCACGCCCTGCGCGTCGGCGTGGGCGTCGATGACCCGGGCCTCGCCGTCGCCGATCTTCACCAGGTAGCGATCGGTGCCCAGGCGGCGCACCTCCACGGGGGTGGACTCGCCGTCGTGCTCGATGGTGTAGCGCATGGTGTCCTCAGCCTCCCCTCAGCATCCGCTCGTGGCCCTCGATGCGCCAGCCGGTCAGGGCGTCGCCCGCCGCGCCCGTGGGCACCGCGCGGGCCTCGTCGGCCACGTGCTGCGCGATGGCCACGGCGGCCAGCACGGCGTCGCGGTGCCCGCTCGCGGGCGCCGGGGCGTCGGGCAGCGGCGTGGCCAGCAGGCCGGTGTCGTAGCGGCCCGCCGCGAAGGCGGGGTGGGCCAGCACGCGGTGGTGCAGGCCGATGTTGGTGGTGATGCCCAAGATGACCGTCTCGTCCAGCGCGCGGCCCATGCGGCGGATCGCCTGGCTGCGGTCGCTGCCCCAGGTGCAGAGCTTCGCGACCATCGGGTCGTAGGCCATGGGCACGGTGCTGCTGGCGTCCACGCCGCTGTCCACCCGCACCCCCGGCCCCTCGGGCCAGGTCAGCGCGGTGATGCGGCCCGGGCTCGGCAGGTAGGTGACGGGATCCTCGGCGTAGATGCGGCACTCGATGGCGTGCCCGCGGGGCTGCAGATCGGCCTGGGTCAGCCCCAGGGGCTCACCGGCGGCCACCCGCAGCTGCAGCTCGACCAGGTCGACGCCGTAGACCAGCTCGGTGACGGGGTGCTCCACCTGCAGGCGGGTGTTCATCTCGAGGAAGTAGAAGTTGCGATCGCCGCCGACGAGGAACTCCACGGTGCCGGCGCCGACGTAGCCGCAGGCCTTGGCGGCGGCCACGGCCACGGCGCCCATGCGGGCGCGCATGTCGGGATCCACGAAGGGGCTGGGGCACTCCTCGATGACCTTCTGGTGGCGCCGCTGCACGCTGCACTCGCGCTCGCCCACGTAGAGGGCGGCGCCGTGCGCGTCGCACATCACCTGGATCTCAACGTGGTGGGGCTCGACCACGAACTTCTCGACGTACACGGCGTCGTTGCCGAAGGCGCCGGCCGCCTCGCGCCGGGCGGCGGACAGGGCCGCCTCGAAGCTGGCCTCGTCGTGCACCAGCCGCATGCCCTTGCCGCCGCCGCCAGCGCTCGCCTTGAGCATCACCGGGAAGCCGAGCTGCGTCGCGATGGCCAGGGCCTCGGCGGGGTCCCGCGCCGGGCGGCTCACGCCGGGCACGACGGGCACGCCGGCGGCCTCGACGGTGCGCCGCGCGTCGAGCTTGTCGCCCATGGTCTCGATGGCCTCGGGCGGGGGGCCGATCCACACCAGGCCGGCCTCGGTGACCGCGCGGGCGAAGGCCGCGTTCTCGCTCAGGAAGCCGTAGCCGGGGTGGATGGCCTGCGCGCCCAGGCGGCGCGCGGCGTCGATGACCCGCTCGCCCACCAGGTAGCTCTGGGCCGAGGCCTCGGGCCCCACGCAGATCGACGCGTCGGCCATGCGCACGTGCACGGCGTGGGCGTCGGCCTCGGAGTGAACGGTCACCGGCGAGATGCCCAGATCGCGCAGCGTGCGCATGATCCGGACCGCGATCTCGCCTCGGTTGGCGACGAGGACTCGCTCAAACACGTTGGACCTCCCGTGAAGGATGAAACCCGTGGCGGCGCGGCTCAGCGCGCGCTGGCCGGCGCCTTCGGATCGCGGTTGTCGACCACCGCCTGGTACATGCGCTGCTGGCACTCCTGCACGCAGTCGCGGGCGAAGCGCTGCAGGGCCTCGGGATCCTTGATTCGGGCCGAGGTCTGCTCCGCGATGGAGGCGCAGTTGTTGTCGCAGGTGCGGTCGATGGCGCGTTGCTCGCCCACGGACATCCGGCGCTCACCGTAGAGCTTCGTGTAGACGACCCCGGCGATGAGGCCGGCGGTCACCAGCCCCATCAGCGTGAACAGGAGCCGCAGCGAGATCGGTTCGTCGGATGGTGTGGCCATGCGGGCGGCATCATCTACGGGCGCGCGGCGTGGCGCAACCTGTGTGCGCGAGGCCGGTGCGGGCGGGGCGCGTTGCCTGGCAAGGGGCCGTGGGGCATAAGGGAGCGTGACCCTTGAAGAAGTCGGGAGGCCGGGTGCACGGCGACCGGGTGCTGGTGGTGGGCTGCGGTGGGATCGGGGGGGCGCTGACGGCGCACCTGGCCGAGGCCGGCGTGCCGGTCGTGGCTGTGTCGCGCAACCCCGCGGTGGTGGCGGCGGCCGGCGAGGGCCTGCGGCTGGCGGGGGCCTTTGCGCCGCGCACCGTGCCCGCCACGGTGGTGGCCGTGGCGCCCGCGCAGCCCGTGGACTGGCTGCTGCTGGCCACCCAG
>JAUHVS010000157.1 GCA_030424955.1 bacterium
TGAGGTTGTGGCCGAACTCGTGGATCGCCACCTGGAACACGACGGCCTCGATGATGCGCTCGCGGTATTCGTCGTCGCTCTCCCAGGTGTGACTGCCGCCGCGATCCACACACTGCCGCGCCCCCAGGGCGATGGCGTTGATGGCGTCGTTGGGATCGAACAGGTAGATGTTCTTGGTGGCGGTCAGGTGGGCCTTCAGCGCCTGCAGCTCCTGGTGGTTGCTGCGCCACTCGCGCATGTCCTCGGTGAACTTCAGCTGGCTGCGGATGCCGTCGGGGGTGTGCAGCGCGTGCACGCCGAAGGGGTTGTTGCCCTCGGTGATCGACTTCATCTGGGCCTGGAAGGCGTGCTCGGTCTCCTCGCGCTGCTTGAGCTCCTGGGCGGGCGAGGCGGTCTGGTACACGTAGCGGTTCCAGGCCGGGTAGCTGTAGCGCACCTCGCTCAGCGTGCGGTGGTAGCTCTCGGCGAAGTCGGGCATGGCGGGGGTGGGCAGGAAGTCGGCGCTCGTGCCGTCGCCGTCCTCGATGTCCATCACCCGGCGCATCTCGTTGAACAGCTGCGAGGTCAGCCGCGGGGCGTTGCTGCACTGCTGCTCGGTCTGGGTGGCCACGGCGTCGCAGTCGCTGTCGCCGGCGGCCTCGCAGGCGTTGCGGGCGGTGTTGGCCAGCAGGGCGCAGCGCACGGGATCGCCGGGGGCGACGGTGGCGCCGGGGGCGCACTCGATGGCCTCCCAGGCGGCGTCGGGATCGGGCTTGCCCAGGCCGCCGTGCTGCTCCAGGTAGTCCTGGATGTAGAAGCGGTAGCGGTCGAGGCCCACGTTGTAGAGGTTGAGGTTGGCCGACAGGATCTCGCCGGTCTGGGGGATCGACACCGAGGGGCCGTAGCCGAGCAGGCCCATGGTCTGGTCGATGCCCTCGTGCCACACCGCGAAGCTGTAGCGCGGATCGCCGAAGTGGCGCTCGACGCCGTCGTGATCGGCCTCCAGGAACTCCACCGTCAGCGACGAGCCGGCCTCGGCGAACACCGCGTTGGTGTCGTCGGCGATCTCGCGGAACATCGGCTTGAACTTCTCGGGGAAGCCCGGGTGGAAGAAGAACTGGATCGGCTCGGTGCGCTTCGGGTCCCAGCGGTGCAGCAGGTTCACGTTGCCGAGGATGCCGCTCTCGTGGTCACGGAAGATGTTGGCCCGCTGGAACGCGCCGTACTTGCGGTTGACCAGGGCCTTCTCCTCGACCACCTCGGGCGTGTAGTCGCGCACGCCGGGCCGGTAGAAGGACATGCGGTACTGCACGTTGCTGGACTGGGCGTCCCACTCGTACAAGTGCAAGAGATCGTTGCAGATCCCCCCCAGCCAGTTGACCTGGTAGGTGACGTCCACCACGAAGCTGAAGTACTGGTCCTCGGCGTCCCACTCGAAGCTGTCGGGCACCAGGTGGGCGCCCACGGGCACCGCGCACAGGTTGGCGTACAGCCCGTAGACCCACAGCAGCTGGCTGGCGGGCTCCATGTTGGTCTTGTCGAAGTCCAGCCGGAACTTCTGGCGCTCGCGCCAGGGCCGCTCGGTGTTCTCCTCGAGGAAGTTGGTGCGCTCGCCGTCGAGGCTCTCGCGCAGCTGCACGTCGACGTTCTCGCCGGCGAAGGCGAAGATCACGCGGTCGGTCTGGGTGGCCAGATCGTCGTTGGGATCTTCGGGATCGTCGTACTGCAGCGTGCGGCCGTCGAGCACCTGCAGGGCGTCGTCCTGGAAGCGCAGCTTCACGTACTTCAGATCACCCTCGAGCCCCGGGAACACGTAGCTGCTGAGCACGTTGGGGGCCGAGGTCTTGACCACGGTGGTCTTGAACAGCCAGCCGGTGTCGGTGCTGTCGGGCACCTTCGGGTTGGCGGCGGTGAGCTCGGCCTTGGTCAGGTACACGCTCTCGTCGCGCAGGCCGTTGCGCACGGGGCGGTGATCCACGCAGCCGGCCACGGCGGCCAGCAGGGCGGCCAGGGCGAGCAGGCGGGGGGTCGTTCGGGTCTTGTTGTGTGTGTGCATGTCTCGTCGACGCCTCAACGCCACAGGTCGGCCTGGACGGCCCGCTGGTTGACGGTCACAAAGGAGACGCGGTTGGTGAGCGACGCCACGGCGTCGAGCACGTTGCCGTTCTCGGAGTAGTTGAAGACGATCTCGCACTCGCGGTAGCGGTCGACGCCCGCGGTGGCGGTCCACGCCTCGACGGCGGCCGGCACGTCGTCGCCGTAGCTGATGCGCAGGCCGGGGCAGAGCTGGATGGGCTGCTTGAAGCCGCCCATGCCCACCCGGCCGATGCGGCCGTCGGCCTCGACGTAGGCCAGCATGCCGGTCTCGAGCCCGCTGAGGCTCACCTGGTGGGCCGGCACGAACTCGTAGCGCTCGCCGCGGATCTGGCGGAGGTAGCCGTTGCGGTCGTCGGCGGGCGCGCCCGACACCGTCAGGGGCACCAGGGTCACGCCGCCCACGCCGGTGCGCTGCAGCTCCACGTCCAGGGTGCCGAGCTGGCGGTCGTAGCCCAGCACGATGATGCCCTGGCCGTCGAGGCCGTAGGGGTTGTCGGGGTTCAGCGCGAGATCCACCGAGTAGTAGGGGTAGGGGGGGTCCACCAGGCCGCGGTTGGGGCGCAGGCTCTGGTTCCAGCCCTGCAGGATCTCGTCGATCTCGCCCCAGCCGGCGCCCACGGTGACCGCGGTGACGGCGCCGTAGTTGAGGCTGTACTGCACGGTGACGCGGTAGGGCACGTCATCCTGGATGAAGTTGGCGTAGCCGATGACCCAGCGGCGGTCGTCGGTGTTGCGGAACTGCTTGACCGCGTCGCGGCCCTCGGACTGCCCGTGGCTGAAGCGATCCAGCACGGCGTCCACGTAGGGCTCGATGAGCCAGGTGGGCTCGATGACCTGGGGATCCACCATGGCCCGCTGGGCCGGGGTGAGGCTCTCGTACAGGGCGCGCACCTGCTGGATGACCGTGTTGTTCCAGTTGGCCTGGGCGCCGCTGGCGTCGGTGTAGAACAGCTGCTCGATGGGCGCGGCGGCGTCCGACAGGCTGTCGGGCACGGTCAGCTCGAAGGTCAGGAAGGGGTGCGCGGGGGGCGCCACCGGATCCACGGGCGGATCCATGGGATCCACGGGCGGATCCATGGGATCGGCGGGCGGATCCATGGGATCGGCGGGCGGATCCATGGGATCGGGCTCACCCTTGTCGGCCTTGCCGGCCTCGTCCTCGGGGGGCAGGGTCACCGCCGCGCGCAGGCGGGCCTCGAGCCGGGCCTTGTAGGCCACGGCCAGCTCGGCGGGCACGAACTCCGCCACGGGGGCGTTGAGGGTGCGGGTCAGGGTCATCGAGGTGAGCACGTCGGCGTCGTTGGGCCGCTCGCCGTCGCGCAGCACGCCCTGGTCGCTCACCCGGCGGGTGAAGTCCAGATCCACGCCGTTGAAGCGCACGCTCACGCCGTTGCGCTGGCCGTAGACGTCGTAGTCCACGCGGTCCAGCGTGCGGGTGTCGCCGGCCTGCACGCAGCTCGCCTGGAAGTCGCCCCAGGTCATGCCGGTGCCCAGGGTCACGTTGCAGCCGGGCACCGCGGTGCTGGCCAGGGTGGGGGCCACGGTGTCGGCGTCGGGGCCGAAGTCGAAGCTGACCGAGGTCTCGAAGGGCGCCACGCGCACCGGCTCGATCTGCAGCTGGATCACCTCGCCCTCGGGCGAGAACACCAGGATCACGCCGCTGTCGATGATGTACAGCAGGGTGGTCTGGCGGACCTCCTGGGCCTCCTCGGTCTGGTAGATGATGGCGCAGACCTTGGCCGCCACGCAGTCGTAGGCCGGGTCGATGGACTCGACGCCGAACCAGGTCTCGCGCACGGCGCGGTAGATGGCGTTGACGTTGGCGTGGTTCAGCCACGCCCGGGGGCGGGCGGCCTGGTTGGCCTGGCTGGTGTACTCGTCGAGCTCCACGTCGCCCAGGCGCACCCGGTCGCGCAGGCGCACGGTCATCGGCACCTGCTCGGTGGTGCCGTCCTCGAGGACGCGGGTGAACTGCCCGTTCATGTCGCCCAGGTAGTCCTGGGTGGCCATGAGGGTCTCGATGAGCCGGGTCTCTTGGTTGATGAAGGCCACCACCTCGTTGGTGGGGCCCCAGGTCAGCGCGTTGAGATACACCGTGGGATCACACAGCCCGCCGCCCTGCTCGAGCATGGCGCCGCCGGTGACGAGCACCCCGTCGGCGTCGTACAGGGGCGTGCCCACCAGCTGATCGGCGTGGATCGGCGAGCCGTCGGGGTTGCGCATGGGCACCCCGCCCATCTCGACGTCGGGCACGATGGGCCGCTGCACCAGGTGCTCCACCACGCGGGTGTTCTGCGACTCCGAGCAGAACCGGGCGCGGCCGTCGTTGTCGTTGGTGCCGGCGGTGGACGTGAAGTCCTGGTTGCCGTCCTGGAAGAACGGATCGCTGGCCCCGTGGCCGTTCTGTGCGGCCGGATCACCCGAGTTGGGCGTGAAAATCTGCTCCGGGCCGTCTTCGCAGCCCGCGAGCCAAAGGCTCGCTGCCACGAGCGGCACCAACACCCTACGCATCTCCCCCTCCTTCACACCGCCCGACCCTCGCAGGCGGTGACCCATGACATGTCTGTCCCCTGGCTCGGTGAGCCGAGGGGCGCAGGGAATGTCGGGGGTTGGGGGAGCGCGCGCAACCTCGACGGTTCACAAATCCGCGGCCTGGCGGCGGAATCTGGCCTGGCGCGGGGCCCCTCAGCCCGCCAGGCGGTCGGCCAGCGCGGGGGAGGCCACGCCGTCGGCGGCCAACTCGAGCAGGCACAGCGCCTGCCACGACTGGGCCAGCCGGGTCACCAGGGGGCGGATGGCCAGGCTGGCGGCGTCGGCCGGCAGGGCCAGCAGGGCGGCCACCTGGCGGCGGTCCTCGGCGACGCGGGCGGCCACGGCGGGGGCGTGGGGGCTGTGCGCGGCGGCCGCCAGCGCGGCGTCGGCGTGGGTGAACAGCGCGGTGTGTAGCTGGTAGCGGTGCAGATCCTTGAGCACCTGGGCGCACAGCACGTTGTGGGTGCCCTCCCACTGCTCACACACGATGGCGTCGCGCAGCAGGCGGGGCAGCACCGAGAAGTCCTCGATGGCGCCGTTGCCCCCCAGCACCTCGATGGCCTCGCGACACATGCTGGTGCCCTGGTAGCTGGTCCAATACTTGTTCATGTTCACCACCAGCCGATACAGGGCGCCGTGGTGCGGGGCGGCGGTGCCGAGGGCCAGCCCGTCGGCGAGGCGGGCCAGGGCGAAGGTGCCGGCCACGGCGGCCTCGGCCTCGATCCGCAGGCGGTCGAGGCTCTGGCGCACCAGCGGGAACTGGTCGATGGGCTGGCCGAAGGCCCGCCGGTGGGCGGCGTAGGTGGTGGCCTCGATCTGGGCGCGGCGCAGCATCCCGCAGCTGGCCACGGCGTTGTAGAGCCGGCTGGTGTTGAGCACGATCTCGACCACCGCCTTGAAGCCGCCGTCGAGGGCCACGGGCCAGGCGAGGGCGTCGACGAAGTCGGCCTCGCCGCTGGCCATGCTGCGGGTGCCCAGCTTGTACTTCAGCCGCCGCACGTACACCCCGTTGGGGGTGCCGTCGGGCCGCACCCGGGGCACCACGAAGGCCCCGAGCCCGCGGGTGCCGGCGGGGGCGCCCTCGGGGCGGGCGGTCATCAGGTACAGATCGGCGTCGATGACCGAGCAGAACCACTTCTCGCCCGAGATCAGCCAGGCCCCGTCGGGCCCGGGCCGGGCCACGCAGGCGTTGGCGCCCACGTCGCTGCCGCCCTGGACCTCGGTGAGGAACTGCGCGCCGTGGAGGTGCGCGGGGTGGTTGCGATCGGTGCGCAGCAGCCCCGGCAGACACCGCGCGGCCACCTCGGGCGTGGCGGCGTGCTGCAGGATCTTGATGAGCCCGGCGGTGCAGGCCAGCGGGCACAGGTGGCCGGCCTCGCCCAGCTGCCCGAACAGGTAGGCGACGGCGAGCTGAGCCGTCTCGTGCCCGGGCGTCGCGTAGCGGGCCATCACGCCGGTGGCGTACACGGCCTCGCCCAGCACGTCGTAGCCGGGGTGGAAGACCACCGCCTCGGTGCGCCGCCCGTGGGCGTCCCAGCGCCGCAGCGCGGGCAGGTGCTCGTCGCGGTTCGTCTCGCGGGCCAGGGCGTCGAGGGGCCCCGCGCACGCCTGCCCGAAGGCCGCCAGCGCGGGCGCCTCGGCGGCCAGGCCGGCGGCCCCCAGGTGGTGGCGCAGCACGGCCTGGAAGAAGGCGTCGGCCGAGAACAGGTCGGTGGGCTTGGCGGCCTCCCAGGCGTGGAAGGCGGCGCGGGCGTCATCGTGGGTCTTCATGCCGCGCAGGATACCGGGCGCGCCGCCACGGGGGCAGGGGGCGCGTCCCGCAGCGACGCAGGATTCTGCGTCGGCGCGCGCGGCCCGGGCGTTCTAAGGTACCCAGGGACACAGGGAGGGGCAGCCTGATGGGATGGCGTGCAGATCGAGGGCCGGCGGGGCGCGGGCGGCGCGCCGCCCTGGGCGGGTGGCTGGTGGCGGGCGCCCTGGCGCTGGCCGCGGGGTGCGACGACGGGGGGCCGGCGGGCGCGGGCGGCCTGGCGACCGTGGACGGGGGGCGGCCCGGCGGCGGGGGCGACGGGGGGATCCTGCAGCAGCCGAGCGGGGAGTCTCACTGGCGCAAGCTCTTCGTCAGCGCGCGGTGGACCTGCGGGCTGCGCGGCAGTGAGGGCCGCCTGTGGTGCGGGCGGGCGGGGCAGGCCCTGACCGCCGATCTGCCGTCGGTGGGTGTGCCCGAGGCCCTGGCCGTCGACACGGTGGCCCTGGCGCTGCACGGCGAGCGCGGCTGCGCGGTGCTGAAGTCGACGGGGGCGCTGCGCTGCTTCGGTGCGCCCGAGGTGTCGGCGACGAGCCTGCCCGCTGGCCGCTTCCGCGACGTGGCCCTGGGGGCCGAGCACGGGTGTGTGCTGGACGAGGCCGGCGCGGCGATCTGCTTCGGCGATCTGACCCCCGGCGACGACCGGCTGCGCCCCCCCGACGTGCCCTTCGTGCGGCTGGTGGCGGGCGCCGACTTCACCTGCGGGCTGCGCAAACAGCCCGACGTGGCCGGCCGGTGGGTGAGCTGCTGGGGCCGCGTGGCGTGGAGCGAAGGCCTGCTGCCGCAGGTGGCGGTAGAGCACCTCGCGGCGGGCGCAGCCTTCGTGTGCGTGGGCTCCCGGGTCGATCCGCCCGAGTGCCTGGGCGCCGACGTGAGCGGCCGGATCCGGCAGGCGCCCCAGGGGGCCTACCGGCGGCTGGTGGCCGGCGCGCAGTTCGCCTGCGCCGAGGGGCTGGACGCGCACCTGACCTGCTGGGGGACCGACATCGAGGTCCCCGAGGGCCCGGTGGTCGAGGTCGCTGCCGGGGCGCAGCGGCTGTGCTTCGTGGCCCAGGCCGACCAAGACACGGTGGTGTGTCACACGGTGGCCGGGCCCCCCTGCGTGCCCACCGCAGAGGCGGCGAACGGGTTCGACGACGACTGCGACGGCGCCGTCGACGAGGGGCTCACCTGCACCCCCGAGATCGTGGGCGTCGCCGCCATCGAGGCCCGCGGCGATCACCGCAGCCCCTTCAACTGGCTGGTCCTGCCCGACGGCCGGCGGGCCATCAGCTGGCTCGCGCGGGGCGGCCTGGTGGGCGATCCCGACGCCCCCGCCAGCGATCATGACGCGCTGGTCCTCACCGCCGAGGTGGACGGCGGCGGCTGGGCCCACACGGTGGTCTGGCGCGAGCCCACCCCGAGCGCACCCCCCGGCGTGCCGCGCCGCTTCCTGGGGCTCACCCACCACGCCGCCACCCTGGACGCCGACGGGGCGCCCGCCTTCTTCCTCTGCCGGTCGGTGGACATCCAGCGCGAGGGCGCCCTGGGCTACCCGTCGGTGGGCTGCGCGTTCCTCGTGCGCGACGGCGAGGGCTGGGCGGTGTTGGGCCCCTGGCAGGACCTCGGGCCCGTGCTCACCGACGGGGAGCGGTTCGCCGTGGACGAGCCCATTGAGCCGCGGCTGACCCTCGTCGATGGCGCGCTGGTCGCGGTGTCCCACGAGTACGCCTGGTACGATCTCGACCGGTTCATCGTGGCGTTCCGCGCCTGGCCCGCCACGGGCGAGGTGGATCCGCCGGTGGCCCTCTACGGCCGGCGGGACGCCATCGTCGACGTGCCCTCACTGGCCATGGCGGGGGTCTATCGCGACGCTGGGCGCACCCACGCGGTGTGGCTCGACAAGCACACCGAGGAGATCGTGGTGGGCGCCTTGGACGCCGAGGCCGCCCTGCCCGAGACCGAGCGGCGGGTGATCCAGTGTCCCATCCGGCCCCCTGGCCTCACCGCCGACAGCTGGACAGTGCAAGCCCACACCTTCGACGGCGGTGGGGCGCCGCGGGCCTTCGTGTCGTCCCACCAGGCCACCGAACGGGCCCTCGTCGAGGTGGATCTGCGCACGGGGGCCCGGCGCCAGCACCCGTGGCCCGCGCAACACGTCGTCCCCTCTCAGCTGGGCGTCGGCGGGCTGGCCGGGGGGCGGGCGGTCTTCTGGTTCCGCGAGCTGTGGGGCGATGGCCCGGCGCGTACGCTCGTGCGGTGGGTGGCGGGCGAGGCGCAGGTGAGCGCGGTGCGGATCGAGGGTGCGCAGCGCGCCGAGGTGTTCCCCGCGCCTGGGGCGGTGGACCGGGTCGCTGTGGCCACCGCGGCGCCCGATGACGCCGGCGCCATCCGCGCGCTGACGGTCGTCTCGTGCGGGGGCGCGCCCTGAGGCGGCCCCAGCGCCCTGCGCCTGAGCCGCCCTGCGCCTGAGCCGGCGTCGACCCCCGTGAACCGGCGGCGGTGACGTGGTATGCCCCCCTTGGGCCGAGGGGGGCAGACAGCATGATCAACGATCTGTTGGTGGACGCCCTGGTGGTGCAGACGGCGCGCCTGGTGGCGCACGTCGTCAACCGTCAGGGTGAGGTGGGGCTGATCGGGCACCTGCCCGAGCTGTTTCAGAAGGGGCTGATGGATGAGCTGGCCCGGCTGGGCGTGAACCAGCGGGTGCAGGCGGCCCGGTGGGATCGCAGCCTGCGGTCCATCAACGCGCAGGCCAACGGGGTCACCAAGCGCATGGCGGCCCGGGAGCAGACGGTGCTGCAGCGGGTGCACCGCTTCATCACCAACGAGGGCCCGGTGACGCGGCAGGCCATCGCCGTGAAGTTCTCGAACGCCGACGAGAAGGTGCTGGCCAGCAGCCTGCTGTGGCTCGTGGAGCGCGGCCTGGTGACCCGGGCGGGCCCCCGGGGGCAGGGGGTGTTCCGGGCGGTGGCCCAGGCGGCGACGGACCAGGCCGACGAGGCGGAGCTGGACGCCGCCGCCGCTCTGCTGGCGGTGACGCTGCACAACGCCGGCGGCCTCGCCCGCGAGGCGGTGGAGCACCGCCTGGGGGTGGATCGCCGCTCCGACGCGCAGACCGACCCCGTGCGCGAGCGCCGGCGGACCCGCATCGGCCAGCTGCTCGACCGGCTGACGGCCCAGGGCAAGGTGACGGTCGACGCGGTGGCCGGCCGCGCGGCGCGCTTCACCTGTGACCGCTATCACTTCGGCTTCAACGACAGCCAGCGCTTCGAGGCGGCCCTCTTCGATCACTTCGAGACCATGACCAACGCCTTCGTGCACCGGCTGCAGGCTGAGCTGTCGGGCGAGACCGCGGGCCGCTCGACGGGCTCCACCTACCACCTCGATCTGCAGGCGGACGATCCCTACGCCGACCGCCTGGCCGAGCTGGTGGCCGACTTCCAGCGGCGGCTGACCGGGCTGCGGGCCGAGGTGGACGCCCGCAACGACGCCGAGCCGCCCAGCGGGCCGGTGCACCGTCAGACGGTGTACTTCGGCTGGCTGCGGGGCACCCACCCCGCCGGGTAAGGTGTCGGCGCGGCGTCCCGCCCCTACCGGAAGCGCAGGGCGTGGCCGAAGGGCACCGGGGTGTCGCTGAGGGCGCCCTGGGGATCCACGTAGCGCCCCTCGACCGCAGCGCACTCCTGGGCGTCCAGGCCCAAGAAGCGGATCGGCAGGTCGGGCAGCGCCACCCAGACCCACTCACACTGGTAGACGGGGCGGTCCACGAG
>JAUHVS010000158.1 GCA_030424955.1 bacterium
GGGCGACGGGCGCAGCAGCCGCGTCGCGCGGTGCGTGCGCGCCATCACCTCCACGGTGCTGCCGTCTGGAAAGTAGCGCTGCTTGCGGCCCATGCCCGGCGCGCCCGCGTGTGGTGGCCCTACGGACCTATCGGACAGTCGGCGCCGGTGTTGATCAGCTTTGGGCGGTGGTCGCACAAGTCTTTGAAAACGCGGGCGAAAAATCTCGGACTGCTGGGTCAGCGGTCGGCGGGCGCCTCCGCCACGGGGTCGAAGGCGATCTGATCGCCGTGCCAGGCCACGCACTCGATCTCGTAGCCGCTCGGATCGATCACGTACCACGCGGTGCTGTGGGGCCAGCGCACGGGGCTGTCCCACTGCCAGGTCACGCCCTCGGCCTGCGCGCGCCGCAGGAAGGCCTCGGTGTCCTGCAGCCGCAGCGCGAAGTGGTTGAGGTGGTGGCGCTGGCCCCCGCGCGGGGCGCCTCGGGTCGGGTACTCGTAGGCGCACAGCATCGCGTCGCCGGCGCGCAGGATCAGCCAGGGCGTGCCGTGATGGACGCCGCGCTCCACCACCTCGAAGCCAAAGACGGCGCCGTACCAGCGGGCGGTCTCGGCCAGGTCGGCGACGCTCAGGTTGAGGTGGTCCAGGTGCTTCACAGGCTGGGTCGTTGGGGTGGGCTGCATGGGGCCTCCGGGTTGGGGTGTGCCCTCAACCTAGGGCCCGCGTGTTGGTGACGCGTCCGGTTTGTCGGTGTGTCGACCAGCGGTCGTCACGGCGCCACCCGCGCCTCTCCGCTGGTGTTGCTTGGGTCCCGAAACGCGCCGAGCACGCGCCACGCCCCGTCGGCCGCCGGCGCCAGCCCCACGACGCTCACGTGCTGCAAGGCCCCGGCGCCAAAGCGCTCGACCCACCGCACGCCGCCATCCGGCTCGAGGCGCGTCACGGCCCCCACCGCTGCCCCACAGTGCTGCCGCGCCACCACCAGCCCGCCCTCGGCGGTCGGCACCGCCGCCACCAGCCCGCCGCATGGCGCCAGGTCCACCGCGCGGTCGGCCTGCACGGCGCCGTCGCCCGCGCGCACCGTCAGCCAGCGCGGGCCGTCGCCCGCCGGGCCCACCCACGCCACACCGTCCGGGCCCGCCGCGAGCACGCCCCGGGGGGCGCTCACGCCGGGCAGCGCGTGCACCCACCGCGCCGCCCCCTCGCTGTCGAGGGCCAGCAGCGCCATGCCTGGCGCCGCCCCCGGTGCGTCGGCCAGCGCGGTGTCGCGGTGCACTTGCACCGCCACCACGAGGCCGCCGTCGAGGGCCACCACCGCGTCGACGGGCGCGCGGTGGCCCAGGGTGCGCTGCCGGGCCGCTCGGCCATCCGCCCGCAGCACCCACAGCTCCGTGGTGCCCGTGTCGGTGTCTTCGAACACCACCGCGACCCGCGCCACGCCTGCCGCTGGCGCCAGCGCCACCAACTCAAGCCGGCCCACCGCCAGCCGGCCCTCGTGGCCAAATGCCTGCGCGCGCCCCGGCACGCCCTCGGCGCTGACGGGCTGCACCACCAGCCCGGTGCCCGCCCGCACTGGCTCGATCAGCGCGCCGCCGTCGTGGTAGCGGTCGGTCAGCCGCCGGGCGGCCCAGGCGCTGCCGTCCGCCGCCAGGGCCACGCGCTCGATGCCCGGCGACAGGGCCGCCGTCCAGCGCTCGGCCCCGGTGGCGTCGGTCGCCCGCAGGTGCCCTGACCGGTTCACCGTGAGCGCCCACCCGTCCGCGTGTGCAGCCCCCACAGCCCAGCGCTGGGGGGCCGCGGGGCTGCTCAAGGGCACCACGGGCGGCGCGAGGGTCGCCGTCGCGGGGCCCCCGTCGAAGGCCGCGAGGATCTGGGCCCCCAGGTCGGGCCGGATCAGGTGACACAGCCCCCCCTGCGCCTCGCAGCCGGCGTAGCCGATGAGCGGGCCGGACGCGGCCAGGGTGGGGCAGCGCTGCTCGACGGTGCAGGGGGCGCTGTCGTGCAGCGCGCCCGGCGCGAGGGGGCACACCGCCCGCGCGCCGTCGCCCTCGACGGCCACCTGGCCCCTCGGCGCCTCGGCCGTCCGGCGCCCGATGGCCACCGGGGTCACCACGGTCGGGGGCGGGGCCGCCGGGCCCGGCACCTGGCAGCCGGGCGCGCTCGCCCAGGCCGGATCGGCGCACGGCACCGCCTCACACACCGACGGCTCGCCGGCACACACCCAGCCCCGCCACTGGCCCGGCCCGATGGGCTCGCAGACCGGCGCCTCCACCGCGCACAGGCCCGCCTGCGGTCGGGGCGTCCCGGCGCCCTGGGAGCAGCCGTCGCCCGCCACCGCGTTGCCGTCGTCGCAGCCCTCCGGCGCGTCCACCAGGCCGTCGCCGCAGCGCGGGCCGCCCGCCACCGCAGGGAACACGGTCACCGTCGGTCGGTCGCAGGTGGTGGCCTGCAGCCACGCCAGGGTGCGCAGCTGAGCGTCGGCCTGCAGGGGCCCCAGCCGCACCAGCACCAGCGTCCCCTCGGGGGCCTGGGTGATCTCGAACTGGGCCGAGCCCGGGCCGCCCTGCGCCAGCACCGCGACGCCCGGGGCGAGCAGATCGCCCGGCGCAGCCGTCGCCAGGGCCTCGCGCAGATCGGCGCTACAGCCCGGCTGCGCGCACGCGCCGGGCCGCTCCACCACGAGCACCGTGGGCTCGGGCAGCTCGACGCGCAGCGACAGCCGCTGGTACGGCCCCTCGGGCCCGAGGGGGTTGCCCCTCGCCCCGTCGCCCAGCCGCACCTGCCAGGCGCGGTGGGTGCCCGCGGGCCGCTCGGTGGGGGTCGGCCCCGGCTGTGCGGTGGGCACGCACTCCTCTTCGGAGGGGCAGCCGCCCAGCAGCAGGATCGGGAACAGCCAGCAGCCGCGCATGGCACACCTCGTGGTCGGGCACGCCCCGCGCGGGGGCGGCGATACCCCGCCTCGTCTGCAACCGGGGTGCCAGCGGGCGCGCGGCGCGGGCCCGCCGCTTGTCCTGCGCCGCGGGGCCTCGCATGCTGGGCCCATGCCGTCACCCACCGCCGATCCTGCGCCTGCCGCCGCCGAGCACCTGGCCGTGAACCTGCGGCGACAGCGCGGGCTACGGGCGTTGACGCAGGCCCAGCTCGCTCGGCTGGCCGGGGTGCCCCGCTCGACCCTGGCCACCCTGGAGGTGGGCGGCGGCAACCCGACCCTGGCGGTGCTGGTGCGGCTGGCGCAGGCCCTGCAACTCACCCTCGAGGAGCTGCTGGCCCCGCCCCGCGCGCGGTTCCGGGTGTATCGCAGGGGGGAGCTGCCCATCGAGGCGCGGGGCCACGACGGCCGCGTCACCGTCAGCAAGCTGCTGCCTGACCCCATCCCGCTCACCGAGATCGACCGCGTGGCCGTGCAGCCGCAGGGCCGGCTGAAGGGCGTGCCCCACGCGGCGGGCACCCGCGAGTACCTGTACTGCGAGCGGGGTCAGCTGGTGCTCTGGGCCGCGGGCGAGCGGGTGGTGCTCCAGCCCGGCGATCTGGTGGCCTTCCCCGGCGCCCAGAACCACGCCTACGGCTGCGAGGGGGACGCCCCCGCCGTGGGCTTCAGCGTGGTGGTGCGGGTGGGGCCGGGCGCCTGAGCCCACGCAGGGCGGGCACCGGCGCCGCCGGCGGCGGGGCTGGACGCTCCGCGCGGCGCACCGCAGACTGGCCGCAGCCCCGAGCCGCAGGACGCCCATGCCCACCGCCGCCCCGCTGACCCGCGCCGCCGTGTCTGCCGATCTGCCCGCCATCGCCGCCATCCACGCCCACGCGGTGCACCACACCCCCGCCGTGTTCCGCGAGGATCCCCTCACGGACGCCGCCTGGGCGCAGTGGCTCGCCCACGACCACCCCACCCGCGTCGTCGAGGCGCAGGGGCAGGTGCGCGGCTTCGTGGCGGCGCGGCCCTACTCGCCCGGGCTCAGCGGCTACGACGGCATGGCCTGGGTGTCGATCTACGTGCACCCCGACGCCCACGGGCAGGGGCTGGGGCGGGCGCTCATGGCGGATCTGATCGCGGTGTCGCCCCGCCACGGGCTGCGGGAGCTGGTGAGCCGCATCGCGGTCCCCAACCCGGCGAGCGTGCGGCTGCACGAGGCCTTCGGCTTTGAGCACATGGGCCGCTAGGCGCGGGCTGGCGTGAAGTTCGGCAAGGTCTGGGACGTGGTGCTGATGCAGCGCGCCGTGGGCTGAGGCCCCCCGCCCCACCGGCCGCCCCTCAGCGGCAGGCCGGGCTCAGCACCGGGGCCCGTTCAGCGACAGATCCCGGCCCCGACGCAGCTCTGGTTGCCGCCACACGCGTAGCGCGGCGCGCAGTCGCACCAGTTGCCGTTCGGGCAGCAGAACTGCCAGCCGCAGTCGTTGCAGCGCCGGAAGGTGGTCCCGTCGCCGTTGTTGCAGGCCCCCCAGCTGCACTGGGCGTCGCAGCTGCGCTGGCCGCACTGGCCGCAGTCGCCGAGGCTGCCGGGCGCGCACACGCCCTCGCCCCCGCAGGGCCCCCACTGGCAGCGGGCGTTGCAGGTGCGGCGGCCGCAGTTGCCGCAGGCCGACTGCTCGTCGGGCCGGCACTCGCCCTCGCCGCTACAGGCCCCGAAGGCCCCCCACCGCCCGCTGGCGTCGCAGGTGCGGCGGCGCACGCCGCAGTTGCCGCAGGCCTCATCCTCGGTGTCGCCGGGCGCGCAGTCGCCGCACTGGCCGGCGCCGACGCAGGCCGCGGCGCCCGGGCAGGGATCGTCGATCCAGGTGGGGCAGCCGCCCTGGGCCTCGCACACCTGCCGCCCCGGGCTGCAGCGCCGGGCGCCCATCGGGCAGGCCTCGGGGCAGCTGTTCACGCAGCGGCCGTCCTGGCAGCTCTCTTGGGCGTCGCACGCCTCGATGGCGCCCCAGGCCAGGCAGCCCGCGGGGCCCACGGCGCACCGCTGCAGCCCGCCCTGCTGGCAGCGCACCTCGCCCGCGCTGCATGCGTCCTGGCAGGCCGCGGTGCAGCCCGTGCCCGCCACGCAGGCCTCGCCCGCGGCGCACGGCATCGGCGCGCTCCACTCCCGGCAGCCCGCCGCGCCCAGCACGCAGGTCTGCGCGTTCGCGGCGTCCAGGCAGATGATGCGCCCGTCGTCGGGGCAGCCGTCCAGGCAGGCCTCGGGCGGGCGGCACTGGCCGTCGGAGCACACCGTGCCCGCGCCGCACTCGCTGGCCGGCCCGAAGCGGGGGCAGCCGGCGCCGGCCTCACACACCGACAGCGCGGACGGCGACACGCAGCGCCGATCCCCCGGCTGGCAGGGGGCGCTGCAGTCGGTCTGGCACTGGCCGGCGGCGCAGGCCTCGCCCTCTGGGCACACCGTCGAGGGCCCCCACACGCCACAGCCGTCCTCGCGGCGCTCGCAGGTCTGGATGTCGCCCAGCGCGCAGCGGGTCTCGCCCGGCACGCAGCTGTCGGCGTCGCAGCCGATCTGGCAGCTCCCGTTGACGCAGGTGCCGTCGCACAGCCGCGGGGCCCCCCACACGCCCTCGGCGATGCAGGTCTGCGGCTGGTTGTCGAGGCAGCGGCGCTGGCCCTCGCGGCAGGGGGTCTCTTCGCCGCCCCCGCAGGGCCCGCCGTCGCACAGCGCCTCGGGGTCGGGCCCGGCGCAGGCCGTCAGGAGCAACAGGCCAGCCAGCCAGCCCAGCCAGCGCAGCGGCGCGGAGACATCAGGGGAGCGCGTCATGGGGCCAGCGTAGCAAGGGGTGGGGCGCAGATCACGGCGCGGATCGCTGGGCGGATCACGGGGCCTCGGTGCGGTTGTTGCGGTTCACCTCGACCGTCGAGTCCTTGATCAGCAGGGCCTGCTTGGCGTTGTTGAGCAGCAGGTTGTCTTGGTAGCGCCCCGCGCCGCCGGTGTGCACGTAGATGCCCGATCCCTGGTTGGCCTCGACGCGGTTGTCGCGCACCTCGGGCGCGCTGCCCTCCCGCACCTCGACGCCCGCGAAGGTGTTCGCGCGGATGACGTTGCCCATCACCAGGCCGCTCGCGCCGTCGTAGAAGAACACGCCGGCCTCGCCGTTGCGCTCGATGAGGGCGTCGATGATCTCCACGCGGGTGCCCGCGCCCGCCTTGATCCCCGCCTTCTTGTGGCCGCGGATCACCCCGCCGATCACCACCGCCTGCGCCTGCTTGTGCAGGTAGATCCCGCTGCCCTCGCTGACCTCGATGTGGGTGTCTTGCAGCACCACCCGGCCGCTGCCGCGCAGCTCGACCCCGGTCAGCCCCTGGCGCTCGATGCGGTTGCGGGTGAACACGCCGCGGGCGCCGCCATGCACCAGCACCGCGGCGCCCTTGCCGTCGTGGAAGTGGTTGTCGAGCACCACGGGCCGCGCCTCGGCCTTCAGCTCGATGCCCGCCAGGGCCTGGTGGTGGATCTGGTTGCTCACCACGTGGACGTGGGCGTGATCGCTGCGCACGAACACCCCGCTGGCCTCGCCCCGGTGCAGCTGGTTGCGCTCGACGTCGGCGCTGGCGTGCTCGGCGATCTCCACCGCCGCCAGCCGGGTGCCGCTGATGTCGCTGTCGCGCAGGGCGACGTAGGCGCGATCCGCCGCGAACACGCCGGCGCCCCGGCCCCCCGCGATGGTCACCCGGGTGAGCTCAGCGCGGGCGTCGCCGGCGATCTCGAAGGTGGCGTGGCTGGTGCGCTCGAAGCGGGCGCCGGTCACCGTCGCGCGGCTGCGGCCCAGCGCGTACACCGCGCTCTTGCCGGTCTGGATGATCTGGCCGCCCGTGAGGGTCAGCTGGCCCTGGTCGCTCACGCGCACGCCGTTGCCGCCGCCGCCCAGCAGGGTGCACTGCAGCAGCTGCAGGTGGCCGCCGGTGACCCTCAGCGCGTCGCCGCTGGCGCCATCGTGGCGCAGGTCCAGCCCCTGCAGGGTGAGGGTGCCGCCGGTCACGGTCAGGCCGCCGCTGGGCAAGCGCACCACCGGCAGCGTGATGTCGCCGGCATCGGGCTCGCCCACCAGGCGCACCGAGTGCTCGATGCGCACGTCGCCGGTGAGGGCGTGATCACCCGAGGCGAGGTACAGCGTCGCGCCCGGCGGGGCGGCGGCCAGGGCCACGGCGAGGCTGTCGGTGGGCTTCAGCCTGAGGCCCGGCGCCGCGGCCGCCGAGCCGGGCGTGGCCGCCGACACCACGGGATCGGGCTCGGCGGCTTTGTGGGCGTCGGGGGGCGCCGGATCGTCGCCGCCGCGCAGCAGCAGGTAGGCGGCGCCGCCGATGCCCGCGACGAGCACGACCACGAAGGCCGCGATGAGCAGCAGCAGCTTGCCCGTGTCGTCGGGCGGCGGCGGCGCGGCGGGTCCGGGGCTGGCCTCGGGTCCGGCCGGGGCCAGGGGCGCGGGGATCGAGACGAGCTCAGGGGGCAGCTCGGGCTCGGGCTCGGGCTCTGGCTCGGGCTCGGGCTCGGGCTCGGGCTCGGGCGCGGGCTCGGGCTCGGGCTCGGGCTCAGGCTCAGGCTCAACCTCGGGCTCAAGCTCAACCTCGGGCTCAGGCTCGGTGACGGGCTCGGGCACCGGCACCTGATCCAGCAGCGGGCTCGCCGCGGCCACCAGATCGGGGGTGAGCCCCACCATCAAGCCCGACGCCACGGCCGACAGGCTCGGCCGGTCCTCGGGGGCCTTGGCCAGCATCCGCTCGACCCACGGGCTCAGCGCCGCGGCCGCGGGGCCGACCCGCTCGCCGAGGGCAGCGGGCACCCGCTCGCGGTGCCGCTGGCGGCTCGCCTCGGGATCGAACAGCGCGCGGAACGGGTTCTCGCCCGTCGCGAGCGTGTAGAGCATCACCCCCAGCGCGTACACGTCGCCGGCCTCGGTGGGGGCCGCCGGGCGATCCTCGGGCGCCGCGTAGGCCCAGGGCGGGTGGGCGTCGTCCACCACCTCGCCCAGGCGCCGCACGCCGAAGTCCTCGACCCGCGGGCGGTCGCCCGGCAGCAGGTACACACAGCTCGGCCGCAGGGCGCCGTGGTGCACGTCGCGCTCGGCCGCGTCGGCCAGGGCGCGGGCGATGGCCGAGCCCAGCGCGGCGACCCGGCCCGCGCTCCACTTGCGCTGGTCGCCCAGGCTGGGGGCGTCCACCGGCTCGTAGAGCACGAAGGGATCCTCACCCACCTTGCCGGCCTGGGTGATGGTGGGCAGGTGGCGGTGCCGCCGCAGCAGGGCCAGCCGCTGCCAGCTCGCCACCACGTCGGCCTCCACCGCGTCGTCCACCACGCTGCGGTCGTACCAGGCCAGCGCGCGGGTCACCCCGTCGGGGCCCACCGCGTCGTAGATCGCCCCGACCGGGTGCGGGCGCCGCAGGGCCACCAGTTCGTGCTCGGCCACGGTCGTGCCGAGCCGCGGATCGGGGCTCAAGAGCTGCCCATCGTGGCGGCACACGACGCTGCCCGAGGGGTAGCGCCGGCCACACTGTTCACATGCCATCGCCATGGGGGCAGAGTGGATCGCCCCGCCCAGCACGGCAAGCACAGGAGCCCCCATGCCCACCGCCCAGCAGATCATTGACGCCCTGGCGCTGCGCCCGCACCCCGAGGGCGGGCACTACCGCGAGACCTGGCGGGACGCGCCCGGCGGCAGCCAGCGGGGGGCGGGCACGGCCATCTACTACCTGCTCGCGGCGGGGGAGCGCAGCCACTGGCACCGGGTGCGCGACGCCGCCGAGGTGTGGCTGTGGCACGCGGGGGCGCCGCTGACGCTGCAGATCGCCCACACGGGCGCCGGGCCGGTGGTCGAGCACCCGCTGGGCCCCGACGTGCTGGGGGGCGAGCGGCCGCAGGCGGTGGTGCCGGCGGGGGCGTGGCAGGCCGCTGCCTCCAAGGGCCCGTGGACCCTGGTGAGCTGCACGGTGAGCCCGGCGTTTGAGTTCTCGGCCTTCGAGATGGCGCCGCCCGGCTGGGCGCCGGGCTGAGCTAAGGCGCGTCGCTCGCGGCGCCGCTCGCGGGGGTCCGCGTCACCGGCTTCGCGGACGTCACCGCCTTGGGCGCGCGCGGGGCCAGGGTGGGCTCGGGGCAGCCGAACTCGGCGGTGATCCGGTTGCCGAGCTTGCGCCCGAAGGTCGCCGCGCCGAAGCCGTTGACCAGCACGCCCACCACGATCAGCGCCTTGAACAGCTTGCCCACGGGGGGCGCGCTCACGGCCAGCCAGATCAGCAGGTAGGGCAGGAAGTCCAGGCTGAACCGGTAGCCGAACTGCACCCAGCCGGTGTTCTGGTAGAACAGGATCAGCCCGAAGATCAGCGCCGCGCACACCGCCACCGGGGCCAGCAGGCGGTGGCGCCGCCGGGGCACCGCCAGGTACAGCAGCGCGGGCGTGGTCAGCAGCAGGCTCATGCCGTGCTTGCTGAGCTGCACGTAGGGCGCCTTGTCGATGATCCGCGGCAGCAGGGTGAAGGCCGCGTGCAGGTTGCGCTTGAGGAACGCCGGGTGGAACAGCCCGAAGTCGCGGATGCGCGCCATGCGCCCCTCGGCCAGGTAGGTGTGGCCGAACTCCATCGGGTCGCCGAAGCGCACCTGGTTGAACCACAGCAGCAGCAGGCCCACCACCAGCGGCGGGCCGCTGAACAGGGCGAAGCGCTTGAGCTGCTCGCGGCGGGGCAGCGGCTCGCCGCTCGCCGGCCGCAGGAGCTGCCAGTAGAAGAACAGCGCCGCCAGCACGAGCGAGGCGCGGGTGGCGAAGGCGCCGGCCAGCATCAGCCCGGCGAGCAGCGGCCGGCGGGCGTCGAGGGCGAACAGCAGGTAGGCCAGGTGGAAGGTGAGCCCCACGATGAGGGCGGTGAACCACACCTCGCCGCGCACGGCGGCCCACAGGTGGCTCGTGCCCAGCACCAGCATCGCCGTCAGCCACAGGTTCTCGCGGGCGCTGCGTCGGGTGTAGCCCCGCACCCGCAAGGCCTCGAGCAGCAGCCACGCCAGCACGCCGTTCAGCGCGGCAAAGAACAGCGTGAAGAGCACGTCGTTGGTGCCGTACCCGACGGCCGCCACGAAGGGCATCATCAGCACCGCCGGCGCAGGCGGGAACGACACGAAGTGGTGGGTGGTGGCCTCGCCCCGGTCGCGGTGGGGCAG
>JAUHVS010000159.1 GCA_030424955.1 bacterium
CGGCGGGGGGCACGCTCTGGATGCCATGCTTCGTATAGATGTGCAGCCCCGCGATCTGGGTGTGCAGGCCGGCCTGGCCCTGGGCGCGCTGGGGGTCGGTGCCGACCTCCATCACCGGGGTCTGCGCGTGGTAGACCACCCGGGTGGTGGCCCGCAGGGCGACGGGATCGAGGGTGTCGGCGTCGGGCCCGTCCCAGCCCTTCTCATAGGTGCCATGGCAGTGGGCGCAGCGGGCCGCGAACAGGGCCTGGCCCTGCTGCGCCTGCGCCAGATCCACGGTGTCGGCGTCGAAGTAGTCGGTCCAGCGCGGGGCCTCGTTGGCGAACACCGCCGCGGTGAGGGCGTCCAGCGCGCGGCGGTTGTCGTCGATCCAGGTGTCGAGGGCCCGCAGGTCGGTGCCGCGGCCGATCTCGTTCCACAAGATGTTGATGATCAAAGGGTTTCCGGCCACCACCGACCCATCGGCGAACCAGCGGGTCTTGTACTTGCTGGTCCACCACGGCAGGGGCTTGCTGTCGGCCACCAGGTGGTCGAGCGGCGTGTCGGCCGGGGTCTCCTGGCGCTCGGGGGAGGGCGTGGCGTGGGGGTCGCTGGCCCGCCGCGCGAGGCTCAAGGACACGTGGGCCACCGAGGTGTCGAGGCCCAGCACCTCGGGGGACTTGTAGCCCACCGACTGCGCGGCCTCGAGGCTGCGGTCGAGCATGGCCAGCTCGGCCTCGCTGAGCCCCAGGGTCTGGCGGACGCTGTCGATGCGCAGGGCGGGCAGCACCCGCTGGGCGACGCGGAAGAACTCGTTGGCCCGCGAGCGCTTGTTGGGCAGCCCCACGACAGTGCGGCCCAGCAGGCGGCCGGCGTGGCAGGCGGTGCAGGTGAAGGTCAGGCCGCGGCCCCACGGCGTGTCGTTGATGGACGCGCCCATGGGCGTGCCCGGGGGCAGGCCGGCGGGCACCGGCGAGTGGTAGGGCCCCGTGGCCCCGGGTGGGTTGTAGGGCACCAGGCCGAGCCAGTCATAGAAGCCGGGCAGGGTGTCGAAGCCGTAGAGCATGCCCGCGAGCTGCCGCAGCCCCTGCAGGGCCGGGTCGGGCTCGTCGGGGTTCAAAGTGCGCTCGAGCATGCGCCAGGGCACGAACACGCCGGACACCGACACCGGCCAGTGCTGGGCGTGGCCCAGGCCCTCGTCCACGAAGGCGCCGAGCTGATCCCCCAGGCCGAAGACGTCGCCGCGGTGGGTGCCGGGCTCGATGCGGGCCTCGGCGGTCCAGTCAGGGGGCGTGCCGTCGCACACGCCGTCGCCGTCCACGTCGGGGGCCTCGACGCACCCCGTGGGCGGGCCGGCGTCTGGGGTCAGGGCCGGGGCGGTCGCCGGGTCTTCGCCGCACGCCAGGGCGAGCAGGGCAAACAGCGCACAGCGCGCGTGGCGCCAGGGGGCGCGGGCAGGGGCCAGTGGGGTCATCGCGGGTCCTCCGGGCGGGAGTATAGCCATGGGTCGGGCGCGCTTGGGCTATGATCGCGGCGAACCACCGGGGGGATGGCCATGAGGCGATGGTTGGGGGTGCTGTGCGCGTGCGCATGGCTGTGGGCCTGCGACGATGGCGCGGGCGGCGGGGCTGCGGTCGATCAGGCGCTGCTCGATGGCGGGGCGCCGGATCAGGCGCCCATGGATGGCGGCGGCGGCGACGGGGATGCCGCGGTGATGGTTGACGAGGGGCCGGCGCCCGACCAGGGGGTGGCCCTGCCGCCGGCCCTGCCCACGCTGCAGCAGCGCACGCCGCAGCCGGTGGTCATCGACCAGTGGATGCTGGCCGCGGCCCCGGCCGATGATCCGGTCATCGGCCGGGTGCGGGCCGGCACGCTCACCGTGCCCGAGGCCGGCGAGGACGCCACGGGCATGCGCTGGGAGGCGCGGGTGCCCGCTGAGGACGGTGGGATCGGCGATGTGAACGTGCGCCTCGCGTGGGCGGTGACCGCGATCACCGTGGACCGCCCGACCCACTGGGTGGTGCGGGCCGACGCGGCGTTCCAGATCTTCGTCGACGGCCACCAGATGCCGGGGGACGTGTACCGCTCCGGCGCCCTGCGCGTGCCCTTCAAGGTGATGCCCGGCGAGCACATCATCGCCGCGCGGGTGGTGGGCGGGCGCGGCGCGCCCCGCCTCAACCTGTGGGAGACGGCCGATCCTGCGTACCTGAACGTGGCGGATCTGACGGCCCCCGACTGGCCCGTGGGCAGCGACCTGGTGCAGTGGCTGGGCGTGCCTGTGCTGTTCTTCGAGGACACCGCGCTGCGGGTCATCGCGCGGGTGGTCGAGAACGCGCACTTCCACGAGACGGCGACGGAGCACCTGAGCCTGCCGGGGCAGACGGTGACCCAGGTGGCCTTCGAGTTGGTGCCCAAGGCGCCCTTCCTGGAGGAGACCGAGGCCCTGCCCGTGACCGTGCAGATCGAGGTGCCCGGCTGGGGCGAGGGGCTGGGGGTCACGGTCGATCTGCAGGTGCTGGGCGCGGACCAGCCCTGGCGGCGGTCGCGGCGCAGCCACGTGGACGGCTCCGCGCAGTACTACGGCGTGCGGCCGCCCACGGACCCCGCGGCGGGCCCCGGGCAGTCGCTGGTGGTGAGCCTGCATGGCGCCGGCGTGCAGGGCATCGGGCAGGCCCGAAGCTATGGCGCCAAGGACTTCGCGTGGATCATCGCGCCCACCAACCGGCGGCCCTTCGGGTTCGACTGGGAGGACTGGGGCCGGCTGGACGCCCTGGAGGCGCTGGACGACGCCACGGCGGTGTTTGAGACCAACCCCACGCAGACCTACCTGACCGGGCACAGCATGGGCGGCCACGGCACGTGGCACCTGGCGGTCAACGACACCCAGCGCTTCGCGGTGGTGGGCCCGAGCGCGGGCTGGAGCGACTTCTGGAACTACGCCCGCGACGGGCGGCCCACGGGGCTGTTCGCCCGGTCGCAGGCCTATAGCTTCACCGAGACCTACGTGAGCAACCTGGCGCAGCGCGGGGTGTTCATCATCCACGGCACCGCCGACGACAACGTGCCCTTCAGCGAGGGCGAGCGCATGCTGGCGGCCGTCGAGGGCGTGGCCGACGAGGTGGACCACCACTGGGAGCCCGACGCCGGGCACTGGTGGGACGGCGACCGGGGCGCCGGCGCGGACTGCGTGGACTGGCCCGATCTGTTCGCCATGATGCAGCGCCGCTCGCTGCCCGCGGTGGAGACGGACTTCCAGTTCACGAGCCCCGGCGCCTGGTACAGCCGGCCCTACAGCTTCGTGCACCTGCGCTCGTCGCTGTCGCCCCTGGCGGATCTGTCGGTGACGTCGGCCCGGGCGGGCGACGCCATCACCCTCACCACCGACAACGTGCGCAGCCTGACGCTGGACGGCGATCTGCTCACGAGGGCGGGGATCACCGAGGTGGTGGTGGACGGCGAGGCCATCGCCGTGCAGCCGGGGCCGCTGCCGTGGGGCCCCCAGACGGGCAAGCGCCCGGGGGCGCACGGCCCCATCAACGAGGTGTTCTACCAGCCCTGGTGCGCGGTGGTGGCCGACGTGCCGCCCCGGGTGTTCCTCGACTATGCGCGCTACCTGATCGCGTACTGGGCGCTCATCGGCAACGGGCAGGGCTGCCTGCTGCGGCTGAGCGAGGTCACCGACGCGGTGCGCGCCGAGCGCAACCTGGTGTACCTGGGCCTGGATCGCGCGGCGCTGGGCGCCGGCCCCGACACCTTCGACTGGGATGACCTGACCCTGCGCATCGGCGACCGCGAGATCATCCAGGGCGCGCTGCTGGCGGTGTTCCCCGAGGGCGATCGGCTCAGCGCCATCCTCACGACGACGGCCTTCGACGAGGCGCTGCTCTTCGGCTACACGCCCTTCGGCTCGGCCAACAGCTACCCGGACTTCCTGGTGTTCGGGCCGGGCGGCGGGCTGGCGGCGGGCTTCTTCGACGCCGACTGGCAGTTCAACCCCGCCACCAGCGCGCCGTAGCCCGTCGCCGCCGCCCACCGATCCTGCGCCGCGGCCATTGACCCCAAGGGGTTGGCCGGGGTCCGATGCCGCCATCGATGGTGGGAGGCTGCATGCAGGTGCGATGGCAGGGGCGCTGGGCGCTGGCGGTGTGCGTGGTGGCGTGGGCGGCGGTGGGCTGCGACGACGGCCCGGCGGCGGCCGACCTGGACGCGGGCGCGATGATGGACGGCGCCGCGCCGGACGGTGCGCTGGCAGACACGGGCCCAGCGCCCGACCGCGGGCCCGCGCCCGACCTGGGCCCCGACGCCGGGCCGCCACAGCGCCGGGCGCGCTTCGAGCCCATGGGCGCCGGGTTCTTCGACACGCCCTGGCCGTCGGACGCGCGGCTCACCGCCGAGGGCACCCCTGATCTGGCGGGCTTCCCGGGCGAGCGCGCCTCCTTCCAGGCCATCCGCGACGAGTTGCAGGCCCACGTGCGCGGCTTCGCCACCATGCCCATCGTGTATGTGGCCTTCGAGGATCCCATCGACGACGCGGCGCTGCCGACGCCCGCCGCCTCGGTGGCCGCGCTGTCCCCCGTGCAGCTGCTGGCCCTGGGCGAGGCCTGCGGCGAGCGGGTGCCCGTCGAGATCGCGGTGCGCGTGGACGCCGGCCGCTTCCGGCCCGCGCACACCCTGCAGGTGAAGAACACCGTGGGCACCGTGCTGCGGCCCGGGCAGGCCTATGGGCTGGTGGTGCGCCGCAGCTTCGGCGCTGAGGCGGGCCCGGCCACCACTGCGGCGCCGGCCTTCGAGGCGGCCTGGGCGGGGGACGGCACGGCCGTGTCGGCGACCCTGCAGCCCCTGAAGGCCTGCTGGACCCAGCTCGGCCTGGATGCAGCCGAGGTGGCCATCGCCACGGTGTTCACCCCGCAGGACCCGGTGGATGAGCTGCGGCGCCTGCGCGCGGTGGTGATGGACGTCGACGCGACGCCCACGCGGCCGCCGGTGGGCTTCGGCCGGGACGGCGCCTGGAGCCGGCGGCGGCTGAACATCGAGACCTGGTCGGGCACCATCGAGATGCCGGTGTTCCAGGTGGGCGAGCCGCCCTACACGAGCGAGGGTGGCGCCTTCGTGTTCGACGCCGCGGGCACGCCGCTGATCCAGCGCTGGGAGCCCGTGCCGGTCATGCTGGCCTGGCGCACGGGCGAGGCGGTCGCAGGGCTCGAGGGCGACCGGCCCGTGCTGGTGTTCCAGGACGGCACCGGCTGGACCCGCTGGGGTCACCTGCGGGGCCGGTTCATGAACGAGGTGCTCGACGAGGGCGTGGTGATCGCGTCCTTCATGCCGCAGTTCCACGGGGGCCGGGCGGGCGTCGAGGTGGACCCGGAGCTGCCGACCTTCAACTTCCTCAACCCGCCGGCGGGGCGTACCAACTTCCGCCAGCAGGCGGTGGAGAACAGCTTCTTCACCCGCGTGATCCGCGAGCAGCTCGCGGGGCTGCCGGGCCTGCCGCCCCTGGACACCACCCGGCTGGTGTACGGCGGCCACTCCCAAGGGGCGGTGACGGGCGCGCTGACGGCGGCGGTGGAGTCCGCCTACGCGGGCTATGTGTTCAACGGGCTGAGCGCCTACCTCACGCTGACGATCCTCGAGCGCGACGACATCATCGACTTCGAGCTGGTGGTGCGCGGCCTGCTGGGCAGCGCTGAGCCCCTCGATCTGTTCTCGCCGGCGCTGCACCTGATCCAGGTGGGCAGCGAGGCGGTGGACCCCCACAACTTCGCTCACCTGTGGCGTGGCAGCGAGGCCCTGCCCGAGGGCAACCACGTCTTTGTCACCAACGGGTTCACCGATGACACCACGACGCCGCGGGGCATGGACCACCTCACGCTGACCGCCGCCCTGCCGACCTTCGATCCGCCGGGCTGGGACATTGACCCGCTGGGGGTGGGCCTGCCGCCCACGGTGCAGGTGCCCGTGGCGGGCAACGCCCAGGCGCTGTCGGGGCGGCCGCTGACCCTGGCGACCTACCTGGACCCCACCAGCGGGCACGGCACCCTCTACGGCGTGACGGCGCTGCGGGAGATGGCCCGGGGCTTCTGGCGGGACGCGCGGGCGGGCCGGGTGCCGCGGCTGCAGGCGTCCACGGAGTGGATGTGCGGCGACGCCGGGGACGGCGACGAGGACGGCGCCGTGGACTGCGCGGACGCCGACTGCGTGGCCCGCGAGCCCTGCGTCGAGACCCGCTGCGGCGATGAGGGCGACGGGGACGGCGACGGCCTGGTGGACTGCGACGATCCCGACTGCGCGGGCAGCAGCGCCTGCCAGGAGCGCGCCTGCGACGACGGCGAGGACAACGACGGCAACGGGGTGGCGGACTGTGATGATCCGGCCTGCGCCGCCGTGGAGCCCTGCGCCGAGGTCGCCTGTCGCGATCGTGAGGACGGCGACGGCGACGGCCTCGTGGACTGCGACGATCCCGACTGCGCCGGCACGGTGGCCTGCCGAGAGACGAGCTGCACCGACGGCGAGGACAACAACCGCGACGGGCTGACGGACTGCGACGACCCCGCCTGCGCCGGGCACCTGGGCTGCCCCGAGCCGGCCTGCGACGACGGCACGGACGAGGACGGCGACGGCTGGGCCGACTGCGCCGATCCGCGGTGCTTCGACGCCGAGGGCTGCGGGCGCGCGGCCGAGGCCGCGTGTGACGATGGCGCGGACGACGACGCCGACGGCCTGACCGACTGCGACGATCCGGACTGCGCGCTCGCGTGCGCCGCGGTCGAGTGTGGGGACGGCAGCCTGGGCGAGGCGGTCGGGGTGGGGGTGTTCCAGGGGACCCTCGAGGCCGCCGCCGATGGCTGGGCGCCGGGGGACTGCACGCCGCTGGGCACGGGCGAGGGCGCCCGCGACCTGGCCCTGTGGTGGACCGCGCCCGCCGACGGGGACTACGTGATCTCGACCCTGGGCTCCGAGGCCGACACGGTGCTTCAGGTGTTCGGCGGCTGCGGCGAGGCCATCGCGCTGGGCTGCCACGACGACCAGCCCGGGGTCACCAGCTCGGCGATCCGGCTGACCACCCAGGCGGGGCGCACGGTGCTGATCGTGGTGTCGGGCTACAGCGACGCCGACGTGGGCGCCGTGCGGCTGCACGTGCTGCCCGTGGTCGGTGGCTGAGGGGTCGGTGGCCGAGGGATCGGCGGCCGAGGGGCGGGTGACCGGCCGGTCGCCGCCTGGCTGAGGGGGCGGCTGATCTGGGTCAGTCGTGGGTGTGGCCGGCGCCCTCGTCGTGGGCGTGGTCGCTGTCGCCGCCGCCCGCTGCAGCAGGGGCGGACCCGGCCGCGGCCTGCTGGCCCTTCTGCTTCTTCTTGCCGAGGGTCTTGTTGAGGCCGGCCACCAGGGCGGCGGTCTCGGCGTCGGTCAGCCGCGCCTCGGGGTGGGTGACCAGGTAGATCTTCATGGGCATCTCGCCCTCTTCCACCTCTTCACCGGCCTCGTGGGCGTGCTTCTGCGGCTGGTCGAAGCGGCTGAAGTTCAGGTGCTTGCGGCCATCCTCGACGTCGTGCTGCACGAGCCACGAGACCGGCGCCACGTGGCTGTACCAGGGCCAGGTGGTCTCGTTGCTGTGGCAGTCGAAACACGCCCGGCGGGCCAGCGCCTCGGTCTCGGGGCTGTCCCAGGTGGGGCCCTGCACGACGGCTGGGTTGTCGTGCCCCCGGCCATAGGGCACCAGCTGGATGGCGACAAAGAGCACGCCCAGCACCAGGGCGATCTGTTTCAAGCGACGCACAGGACCTCCTGCTCGGGAAGATGCGGGACCATGCGCCCATCGGGTTCATCCGCACATGGGCAAGATCACCGGGTCAAGCCGGACCACAGGGGGCGAGGGGACGGTCGCGCGCTGCGGCGGCGGCAGGAGGGGGGGTCGCCGGGGGCGGCGGCAGGGCGCTGCGGCGCGCTTCAGGCTGGGCGGCCAGCGCGTGGGCGCGCGGCTGGCCCGGCCCGGGCGTCTCAACGCCTGGTCAGATGATGACCTGGCCGTGCAGGGCGATCATGGTCTTGTGCACGTAGTAGGCGTAGCTGTCGGCGTTCAGCACCGCCTGGAACGCCGTCAGCCCGGGGGACTCGAAGTCGGTGCCATCGGACCGGAAGTACCCCCGCTGGTCGTAGTCGTTGGTGTTCGCGAAGCGGTGGGTGGCCTCGTGGATGTAGGTGATGACTGCCATCGGCAGGTCATTCTTGACCGTGCTGGTGTCGAGGTGGATGTCACCCTTGCGCGCCACCTGGTCGCCGTCCTCGTCGAAGGCCCGGACGCCGTTGATGAGGTGCCGGCGGCCGCCGTAGTAGCTCTTGACGTAGCCGTACGCGTCGTCGTCGTTGCGCACCTTGACGGAGTGCGCCGCGCGCAGCCCGTTCAGGGTGGTCCACAGGGTCGAACGCACCGCGTTGATGCTGATCGGCCCCGGGGTGTGCAGGAAGCACTTCTGGTAGGCGGCGGTCACGCCGGGCCGCATGTCGCGGGTCTTGGTCTCGGCCAGGCAGGCCTGCAGCCAGCTCTGGGCGGCCGCCGCGATGCGGGTCATGTTCCGGGGGACCTGGCGGTTCCCAAAGCCCACCACCTGGCGGACCTTGATCTCGACACCGTTCGCGCGAACGGTCGTCGACGCATACATGCGCTTCATTGGATGGCTCCTCAATAATGGGTGGGACAGACGCCCCATGTGCTTCGGCTCAAGCCATGGGCTTGAACGCCGCCCGTGACGTTAGCGGCTGACCGGGGGCCGCGCCACCACCGCGGTGACTTTGCCCGTGTGCGTCGCTGATCCGGCGGGGCGGGGCGCTGGGCGCGCGGGCGCTTCACCGCGACGCCCGACGGCACGGTGGGGGCAGGCCTGCGGCGCGGACGCCGTGGCCGGCCTGTCGCGCAGACGGCTGAGCCCCTCGGGGGGGTCAGGGGGTGGGGGCGACCGGGCCGGGCGCCTCGGGCGAGAAGCTGAGCGGGTAGGTGACAATCACCAGGCCGCCGCCGGGCACGGGGGGGAAGCGCAGGGCCTTCGCGATGGCCACCAGCCGGGCCTCGAAGGCCTCGGCGGTCACCGTCTTGTGCGCGATCTGGGCCGCGATGACCTGCCCGTTGGCGGCGATGGTGAGCCGCAGCACCCACCGGCCCGCCAGGGTGGGCGCGGCCTTCAGCGCGTCCTCATAGGCGGCGCGGAGTTGAGGGCCGTGCTGGCGCATGACCCGCCGGATGGTGTCGGCGTCGAGGCTGCCCAGGACCAAGGGGGCACCGGATCGCACCCTCGGCGCGCGGGCGGCGCGACCCATCACGCCGGCGCTGCCGTAGGCCATCACCCCCATGGCCCGTCCGCCCCCGCCCATGCCCCGGCCGCTCAGGGTCAGGCCGCCGCGGCCGTCGCTGCCGCCTGTCTCACCGGCGGTCGCGCTCAGATCCACGCCGGCCGGCGCCGCCACGGGCTGCACGATGGTCCGGGGGCGCCCGCGGCCGACCACCCGGCTGCGGTCCACGGCGACGAAGCTGGTGTAGGCCGTCACCAGGCGGTGGGCGAGGGCCAGGCGGGTGATGGCGGCGGTGGCCTTCCGGTTGGGGCCGCGCCAGAGCGCGCGGCTGAGGTCGGCGATGCGAGCCCGCGCCCACAGCGTGGCCACCGCGCCGCCGCGGGCGCGCGTGCCGGGCAGGTCCAGGTCGATGGGCACGGTCACGCGCTCGCCCGTCGAGGTCGTGCCCGACAGGGTGGCGGTGCCTGCGCCCGGGCGGCGGTAGCGCCCGTGGATGATCAGCGGGCGGCTGGCGAACAGGTCGGGCAGCGCGCTGGGCGACACGTCGCGCACGTCCAGCCCGCCCCAGTCGATGCGCACGTCGCGCAGCACGCTGTGGTCGATGGCGCGGTACAGGCCGTTGACGGCGGTATCGGGGGCCTCGCCGGGCAGCACGTACGCCGCCAGCCCGGCGCCAGCGAGCGCAAGGCCCTCGAGCAGGTGGCGGTTGGGGCTGCTGCCGACGCCCAGGCTGAAGACCTTGGCGCGCTGGCCGCGGGCGGTGATGGCCTGCACCAGGTGCTCGGCGCCGGCGAAGATGGCGGCCTCGTTGCCCACGTAGCCGTCGGTC
>JAUHVS010000160.1 GCA_030424955.1 bacterium
GGGCGGTATCGGCGGCGCGGGCGGTATGGGCGGCGCAGGCGGTATCGGCGGCGCAGGCGGTATCGGCGGCGCAGGCGGTATCGGCGGCGCAGGCGGCATGGGCGGCGCGGGCGGCATGGGCGGCGCAGGCGGCATCGGCGGTGACGGTGGCGCGGGCGGCGTCGGTGGCATCGGCGGCGCGGGCGGTGACGGCGGCGCAGGCGGCGTCGGCGGCGCGCTGCCCGGGGACGCTGACGGCGACGGCGTGCTCGACGGCGACGACAACTGCCCCCAGGCCGCCAACGCCGACCAGCGCGACGGCGACGGCGACGGCTTCGGCGACGCCTGCGACAACTGCCCCGTCGACCACAACAACGGCCAGCGGGACCGCGACGACGACGGCGTGGGCGACGCCTGCGACAACTGCCCCGAGACCCCCAACGCCGACCAGCTGGACGCCGACGGCGACGGCACCGGCGACGCCTGCGCGCCCGCCCCGCCCGGGCTCGAGGTCATCCTCGACTGGCCGGGCGAGGGCGGTCTCGACTTCGACCTGCACTTCCTGCACCCGCGCGGCGCCTACGACTCCCCGCTGGACTGCCACCACGGCAACATGGCGCCCGACTTCGCCCTGCCCGGCCTGGACCGCGACGCCCGGGGCGGCGCCGACGCGCACACCGAGACCGTCACCGTGGAGGCCCCCAACGCGGGCCTGCACACCATCGGCGTGGTGGCCTTCAACGGCCGGGCCGAGGTCACCGTCACCGTGCGCTGCCGCGGCGCCGAGATCGGCCGCTACGCCCACGCCTTCGACGGCAACAGCGGCACCTGGGAGGCCGCCTACGTCGAGCCCAGCACCTGCACGCTGGTGGCCCCGGCGGACGCCTGCCCCGCCTGCGAGGGGGGGGTCTGCCACCCCGACAACTGCGCCTTCGACTGCGACGTGATGACCGGCGCCTGTGCCGATCCCTGCGCCAACGTGCAGTGCCCCGACGGCAGCGTCTGCGATCCCGACCTCGTGCAGTGCGTGGCCATCCTGGAGCCGCAGGTCTGCGACCCCTGTGGCAGCGACAACGACTGTGGCGTGCAGGGCCGCTGCCTGGACGGGGCGTGCGCCCCCGCCTGCGGCGAAAACGGCGCCTGCGCCCCCAACAGCGCCTGCGAGCGCATCAACCAGCGCTGGGTGTGCGTCGACCAGGACCGCTGCCAGGGCCCCCGCGAGTGTGTGCTGCCCTGCCTGGCCGGCACGGTGTGCAACCCCGCCAGCGGCCTGTGCGTGATCTGCATCAGCGACGACCAGTGCGCGGCCGACCAGCGCTGCGTCGACACCCTCTGCCTGCCCGCGCCGGGCAACGACCGCCAGATCTCGGACTGGCCCAACAACCGCGACACCCCCACCTGCCGCCGCGACAACGACTGCACCGACGATGAGCAGTGCCAGCGCGTCGTCGATGGCCGCGACGGCCAGTTCTGCACCATGGCGTGCGCCACCGACCTGGACTGCCCGGCCCAGTTCACCTGCTGTCGCTCCCGGGAGAACGCCGACCGCGTCTTCTGCCTGCCCGAAGACCACACCTGGCAGAACAGCTGCTTCTAGCCGCCCTCCTGTGACCTCAAGGCCCCAGGCGAACCAGCGGCGCTCGGGGCTTGCGCTCGCCGTGCCACACTCCGCACTCTGGAGCCCGTGATGAACGCGCAGGCGAGGGCCTGCCGCGCGCGGGAGGCGAAGATGAGGCGAGCCCTGTGGGTCGCGGTATGCATCGGCTGGGTCGCGGGCTGTGACGGCGGTGGCACCGTGACCGCCGGCGACGCGGGCCCGTCGGCCTCGGGCGCCGGGGGCGCGAGCGGCGGCATCGACGCCGCGGTCAGCGGGCTGTTCGACATGGGCCGCCGCGACGGCCCCCAGGACGGCGGCGCAGGCCCCCTGCCCATCGACAACGACGGCGGCGCCTCCGGGGGCCCCGACAGCGGCCGCCCGCCCCGCGCCTGCGCGCCCGAAGAGGCCTGCGAGACGCCCTTCGACGAGGACTGCGATGGCCTCGTCGACGAGGGCTGCGGCTGCCGCCAGGCCGAGAAGGCTTGCTACACCGGCGACCCCCGCGACCTCGACGCGGCCGGCGCCTGCCGCGCCGGCGTCCAGAGCTGTCAGCTCGAGTTCTACGGCCCCTGCGAGGGGCAGGTGCTGCCCACCGCCGAGATCTGCAACGGCCTCGATGACGACTGCGACGGCGTCACCGACGAGGGCACCGGCTGCGCCAACGGGGCCCCCGAGGCCCTGTGCCCGCCCGACCAGTCTGGCAGCCCCTTGGCCCTCTACCCCCTCGAGGGCGGCTACGCCGATCCCGACGGCGATCCCATGGCCCGCGCCACCTGGACCCTGCGCAGCGCCCCCGCCGGCGCCACCGGGCGCCCCATGCCGGCCGATGCCCTGCGCAGCGAGTTCTTCGCAGACCTGCAGGGCGAGTACCTGCTGGAGCTTGAGGTCGAGGACACCCAAGGCCAGATCGGCCGCTGCACCACCCGCGTCATCGCCGAGACCAGCGACGACGGCCTGCGCATCGAGCTGGTGTGGAACGCCGGCGCGTCCGGCGACGACAGCGACGTGGATCTGCACCTGAAGCGGGGCGCCAACGGCGCGTGGCACGACGACGCCGACGACGGCGATGACTGCCACTGGCGCAACTGCTCGGTGTGCAGCAACGAGGGCGTCGGCGGCGGCGAGGCCGGCTGCCGCGCCTACCTCAGCGACTTGAACCGCGATCCGAACCGCAGCGTCCCGCCTCAGGTCACCTGGACCCCGCCGCTGGGCGAGGACGATCCCCGCCTGGATCTGGACGACGTGCAGGGCCAGGGGCCTGAGAACATCAACGTGCGCCGGCCCAGCCCCGGCACCTACCGGGTGGGCGTGCACTACTGGGATGACGACGGCTTCGGCGACAGCACCGTGACCCTGCGCATCTTCTGCGGCGACGCCCTCGCCCGGGCCTACGACCCCACCACCCTGCGCGCCGCGGGGCGCAACGGCGACGACAACACCGAGTTCTGGGAGGTGGCCGACGTGACCTGGCGCGCGGACGGCACCTGCGCCGTCACCGATCTCAACCCGGCGGGCTGTCCGCGCATCTGCGACAACGGCACGGCCACCGCCGTGGGCTGCCCCAGCGACCAGAGCCGCGGCCGCGCCTGCCGCTGACGGCCTGGTCGCGGGCCGTCACCCCGCCTGGCTGAGCGCCGCGGGCGGCCGGCCGCGCGGTGCGAGCCGGGCTGGGCCGGGGGTCGGGCTCAGAAGCCCTGCTGGGTGCGAAAGACCGGGCTGCGCTCGCCCAGGGTCAGGATCTCGTAGCCGTCGCGGGTGACCAGCACGGTGTGCTCGAACTGGGCGCTCCGCTGCCGGTCGGCCGTCACCGCCGTCCAGTCGTCGGCCAAGATGCGGCAGTCCCCCACCCCCAGGTTGAGCATGGGCTCGATGGTGAAGGTCATGCCCGCCTCCATGCGCAGGCGCAGGGTGCGGTCGTAGTAGTGGGCGACGCTCGGCGGCATGTGGAAGTGCTCGCCGATGCCGTGCCCCGCGAAGGCCTTGACGACCCCCAGCCCGGCGTCCTTGGCCAGCTTGCCGATCACCTTGCCGATGGTGTTGAAGCGCTCGCCCGGCTTGACCACCGCGATGCCCGCCATCATGGCGTCGTACGTCGTGCGCACCAGGTGCAGGCTGGCCTCGTCGGGCGTGCCCACGAACACCGTCTCGGAGCAGTCGCCGTGCATGCCGTCGATGTACACGGTGACGTCGCAGTTGATGATGTCGCCGTCGGCCAGCACCCGGTCGTCGGGGATGCCGTGGCACACCACCTCGTTGACCGACGTGCACAGCGACTTCGGGAACCCACGGTAGTTGAGCGGGCTGGGGTAGGCGCCCCGCGCGATGGCCGCCTCGTGGGCCACGGCGTCGAGGGCGTCGGTGCTCACGCCCACCGCCACGGCGTCGAGCACGGCGTCCAGCACCTCGCGGGCCACCCGCCCGGCCACCCGCATGCGGGCGAGCTCGTCGGCCGTGGTCTTGGTGCAGTCGCGCCGGCCGCGGGCGGCGGGGATGCCGGACTCGGCGTACTCGGGCCGCGGGATGCCCGCCGGCACGAGGCGGGTGGGGCTGAGCTGGCCAAGGGTGATCGGGGCCGACATGACGCAGGACTCCTGGCCCGAGGGGCGCTGTGACGCGGCCCCATCTCACCGGGGCGCAGAGGTGTGGACGGTGCGCGACCGGGCAGGGCCCACCGAGCGCCCAGCGTCGATCCGCCGGCGCCCCGGGCGGGCGGCCCAGCGCGCGGGCAGCCTAAGGGAACCACACGCTAGATACCAGAGCCCGCCGCCGAGGTTCACCGACCCCGCCAGCCGAGCGCGCCCCCTGCGCGCCCGGGGCGGAGCCCGCCCGGGCGATACTTTACCGCGGCGCACACTCGGGGCATCCTGGCGCCATGACGCGACACAGCCTTATCAGCGCGATCGCCCTGCTGGCCCTCGGGTGCAGCGGTGCGCCCCCGCCCAAGACCATCGATCAGGCGGAGACGCCCGCGGCGCCCGCGCCCGAGGCGGCCCCGCCGGCCATGCCCAGCCTCTCGCAGTACGACCTGGATCAGCTCCAGGGCACCTGGGAGGCGAAGAACGTGCGGGCGGTCAAGGAGATCGTCGGGCAGCGCGAGACCGTCACGTACTACGACAGCAAGGGCCGGGTGCGCAGCCGCCACACGGCACACCTGGAGCTGCTGCGTGGGCTGGACGACACCGTGCGGGTCATCGCGTGGAGCGACCTGCGCACCCTGGTGGGCACGTCGCCCCCGGAGTCCAGCGGCGCCTACGTCTACAACTGCGACGGCGATCGGCTGGTGGAGTATGGCGGCTCGCTGGGCGAGCTGAGCCCGCGCTCCAGCGCCTACGCGGTGGTGTGGAAGCGCGGCACGGGCGCCGCCCCCCGGGGCGTGACCCCCGCGCCCGCCCCGGCGGCCGCCACCCGGCGCTCCGCCCCGCAGCCCACCCCGGCCCCCCAGGCCGCCCCCGCCCGCAACGACAAGCTGAGCAGCCCCGCCACCATCCGCTGATCGTCGGCGGCGGCGCGCCAGGGCGCCCGCGCAGACCCCACGCGCAGGGGCCTCACCGCGCCGCCAGCCGGCAAGGCGCCCAGCGCGTCAGCTCGCCGGCCAGATCGCTGTCGTTCACAGGGTTCGGCCCGCGCTGGCACGCATCCCGAGGGCGGCCAACGTCGTGGGGCAGGGGGCGGGTGGGCGAGCCATCCAGCGTCAGCGGGCCCGAAGGGTGGGCCTCACCGAACGAGCCAGCGGGCGGCGACGGCCAGGGCGACCGCAGCGCCGCTCCGCGGCCTGTCAGGGCAGCTCGTCGTCGTCGTCGACCACATCCAGGTCGTCGTCATCATCGTCGGCGTCGTCGTCGTCACCATCGACGCCGTCAATCTCCAGCTCGTCGTCCGGCAGGTCGTCGTCGTCGTCGATCTCCTCGATGTCGGGATCGTCGTCGTCGCTCTCGTCGTCGTCGCCGGTGATCTTCGCCGGGATGTTGTCCTCGTCGATCACCACCTCTTCGACGTCGTCGTCCTCGTCCTCGTCCTCGTCCTCGTCGTCGCGGGGCTCGGGCTCGGCCTCGTCATCGTCGTCGTCGTCGTCCGCGGCGCGGCTGCGCGCCGTCGCCTTGCTGGCCTTGCGCTTGCGCTTGCTGCGCGTCAGCGCGTCCTCGTCGTCGGGCGCCGCGGCGCCGCACTTCGGGCACGTGGGGGACGGACGGTTGAGCGTGTAGTACTTCGCACCACACTCATCACACGTCACCCTGCGTCCCAGGTCGGCTGGAGCCATCGTTGCGTCCTCCGTCTGCGCCAGCCCCGCAAGAGGCGGGTACGCCAGCAACAGTAAGTGGGCTTGCCGTCGCGCCGCGATGCGCGAGTCGGCGGCGCCATATTCCCCAATGGCACCATCCCGTCAAGCCCGAAATTTCGGGCCCACGCCCCCCGCGTTGACACTGCGGCGACAGCATGGGCAGGCTCGCCTCGATGATCCGCCTCGTTACCGGCCGACCGGTCGCCATCTTCATGATCACCAGCGCCCTCGCGCTGTTCGGCGCCCTCGCGTACCGGCAGCTCGGGATGGAGCTGATGCCCGATCTGGCGTACCCGACCCTCACCATCCGCACCGATCGGCCCGGCGCCGCCCCCGAAGAGGTCGAGAGCGAGATCACCCGCACCATCGAGCAGCGCGTGGGCACCGTGGAGGCCTTGGTGGGCCTGCACTCCGCCAGCCGCGCCGACCGCAGCGAGGTGGTGCTGGAGTTCGACTGGGACACCGACATGGATCGCGCCGCGCAGCGCGTGCGCGAGCGCCTGGCGCGGCTCGACCTGCCCCCGCAGGCTGAGCGGCCCCGGCTGCTGCGCTTCGATCCCACCCAGGTGCCGGTCATGCGCCTGGCCCTCAGCGGGGACGGGCCCATCGAGCAGCTGCGCCGCTACGTCGACGACGTGCTCTCCGCCGAGCTCGCCAAGATCGAGGGCGTCGCCGCGGTGCAGGTGCTGGGCGGCCTGGAGCCCGAGATCCACGTCGAGCTGAGCCAGGCGGCGCTGTCCTCCCGCGGGCTGAGCGTGCAGGCGGTCGCCGATCAGCTGCGGGCCGCCAACGTCAACCTGGCGGGCGGGCGCCTGCGCGAGGGGGCGGTGGAGTTCCTCGTGCGCACCCTGGCCGAGGTCAAGACCCCCGAGGCCCTGGGTGAGCTGGTGGTGCTCACCGATCCCGCGACCGGGGCGCGGCTGCGGCTGCGCGACGTCGCGCGCATCCGCACCACCACCCGCCCCCCCACCGCCGTGGTCCGCGTCGACGGCCGCGAGGCCGTACGCATCGATCTCTACCGCCGCGCCGACGCCAACATCGTCGAGGTCTGTGACCGCATCCGCGCGGCCACCTTCGGCACAGCGGACCAGCAGGCGTGGGTGGCCCGCAACGGCCGCGGCCCACCCGGCGCCGGCGCGGGCGCAGGCGGCGCTGGGGGCGACGGCCCCGCGGGGGGCGCGAAGGCCAAGGGCGATGCCGCCAAGGGCGGCGCGAAGGCCAAGGGGGCCGGCAAGGGCAAGGGCGGTCAGGGCAAGGGCGCCCGGGGCCGCGGCAAGGCCGCCCGCGAGCGGCGTGCCATGACCGACTTCATCGCCTTCCACCGGCCCGCCGGCAGCCGCCTCGAGCTGCTCTCAGACCAGTCGGTGTTCATCCGCGCCGCCCTCGACGAGGTCAGCCAGGCGGCGCTGGTGGGCGGGCTGCTGGCCGTGCTCATGCTCTACCTGTTCTTGCGCAGCGGCTACGCCACCTTCGTCATCGCCCTGGCCATCCCCCTGAGCGTGCTGGTCACCTTCGCCCCCATGCGCCTGTTCGGCGTGGGGCTGAACCTCATGAGCCTGGGCGGGCTGGCCCTGGGCATCGGCATGTTGGTCGACAACTCGGTGGTGGTCCTCGAGAGCATCCACCGCTGCCGCGAGGCCGGCGACAGCGTGCGAGAGGCCGCCATCCGCGGCACCCGCGAGGTCGGCGCCGCCGTGGTCGCGAGCACCCTGACCACGGTGGCGGTGTTCTTCCCCATCGTCTTCGTCGATGGCGTCGCCGGGCAGATCTTCGGCGACCTCGCGCTGGCGGTGGTGTTCAGCCTGCTGGCGTCGCTGGCCGTGGCCCTCTTCGTCGTGCCCACCCTCGCCGCGCAGAGCTGGATCCGCCACGAAGGAGGGCCGCAGGCCCCGGCCCCCGAGGCCCCCGACCGCTGGCAGATCCCCTGGCGCGCCCTGCCCCGCTGGTGGGCCCGCCGCACGCGCCGGCTCGGCTGGCTGCTGATGGTGCTCACCCTGCCCTACGCGCTGCTGGGCGTGATCCTCGAAGCCCTGGGCACCGTGGCCCTGGCCGCGCTGGCCCTCGTGGCCCTGCCCCTCGTCGCCGGGCTGCGTGGCCTCTCGCGGATCATCCGCGCGGTGGCGTGGCCCTTCGCGGCCGCCGCCGGCGTGGGCATCGAGGCCGCGGGCCGCGGCTACGCCCGCACGCTCCGGGGCGCGCTGGCCGCGCCCCTGGTGGTCATCCTCGCCGCCACCGCCCTGGGCGCCGTCGCGTGGCGCGTGGGCGGCACGCTGGGCGCCGAGCTGGTGCCCGAGGTGCGGCAGGGCGTGCTCACCGCCGAGCTCAGCTTCCCGGTGGGCACCCCCCTCGACGAGACCGCGCTGCGGGTGGGCGCCTTCGAGGCCCAGCTCATCGGGCAGCCGGGCATCGATCGCATCGAGACCTTCGTGGGCGAGCCGGACGCCGCCGATCCGGCCGCAGGGGATCGCGGCCCCCACACCGCTGCCGTCACTGTGCACCTGCACGCGCCGGAGGCCGGCGATCTGCCCGCCCGCGAGGCCGCCCTCAGCGAGCGCCTGCGGGCGGCCGCGGCGCGGCTGCCGGGCGTGCAGCTGCGCGTCGAGCGCCCCACCCTGTTCAGCCTGCGCCCACCCATCCGGGTGGTGGTCCGGGGCCACCACCTGGGCCTGCTGGCGCAGACCGGCGAGCAAGTGCGCGCCCTGGTGGCCGCCGAGCCGGGCGTCGAGGACGTGCAGAGCAGCGTGCGCCCGGGCTACCCCGAGCTGCAGATCAGCTTCGATCGCGGCCGGCTGGCGGGCCTGGGCCTCACCCCGCGCAGCGTGGCCGAGAGCCTGCGCGCCCAGGTCGACGGCGAGATCGCCACCACCCTGCGCGACCGGGGCACCCTCACCGACGTGCGCGTGCGGCTGGACCCCGACCGCACCGACGACCGCGAGCGCCTGGGCCGGCTGCTGATCAACCCGGGCCAGCCCGTGCCGCTCCCGCTGGAGGCCGTCGCGACCCTCACCCCGGGGGTCGGCCCCGCCGAGATCCGCCACGTGGACGGCCAGCGGGCGGCCTGGATCACAGCGCGCACCCAGGGCTTCGACCTGGGCGGCACCGCAGAGCGCATCGCGGACGTGGTCGCCGCGCTCCCCACCCCAGCGGGCTTCGAGGTGCACCTGCGCGGCCAGGACGAGGAGATGCGCGAGAGCCTCTCCAGCCTGCGCTTCGCCCTGCTGCTCGCCATCTTCCTGGTCTACGTGGTCATGGCCAGCCAGTTCGAGAGCCTGCGCGCGCCGCTGGTGATCATGGGGAGCGTGCCCCTGGCCGCCGTGGGCGTGGTGGGCCTGCTCGCGGCCTACCAGGTGCCGCTGTCGGTGGTGGTGTTCGTGGGGGGCATCACCCTGGCGGGCATCGTGGTGAACAACGCCATCGTGCTCGTGGACTACACCGGCCAGCTCCGCGCCCGCGGCCTGGGGCCCAACGAGGCCCTCGTCGCCGCCGGCCGCGCCCGCCTGCGCCCGATCATGATGACCACGCTCACCACCGTATTGGGCCTGCTGCCCATGGCCTTCGAGGGCGGCCCGGGGGCCGAGCTGCGGCGCCCCATCGCGCTGACCCTCATCGGGGGCCTGGTGTGCTCCACGCTGCTGACGCTGGTGGTCATCCCGGTGCTCTACCGCTGGGTCGTGCGGGCCGCGCCGCCGCCCGACGGGGCCGTCCCCGCCCAAGCCTGACCGCGAGCCCGCGACGGCCCTCAGCGCACGATGACGGGGGGCTCGCCGCGCAGGGTCCGGTAGAGCGCGTCGCACTGGGCGTGCGCCTCGGGCGACAGCGGCGCGCCGTCGGCCTCTTGGAGCGCAGCCAGGTTCGCGGCCAGCTGAGCGTCACTGCTGGCGCCCAGCAGCACCGTGCTCACCCCCGCCCGGTCCAGCGCCCAGCGCAGCGACAGCCCGATCAGCGAGCGCCCCTCGGCCTCGGCCACCGCCGCCAGCGCCTCGACCGTCTCGAAGTGTGGGGCCCGCCAGTACCGGCTGACATAGTGGTGGTTGAGCCCGAAGCGCGAGTTCGGTGGCGGCACCTCGGCGCCCCGGTGCTTGCCGGTCAGCAGCCCCCCCGCCAGCGGGTTGTAGGCGCACACCCCCCAGCCCGCGTGGGCGGCGAAGGGCAGGATCTCCACCTCGATGTCGCGGGCGAGC
>JAUHVS010000161.1 GCA_030424955.1 bacterium
GCTGGAAGCGCGCGAAGCCGGGATCGAAGCGGTGTTCCAGACCCTAGCGCTCGCCGACGATCTGGATGTGGCAGACAATCTGTTCCTTGGCCGGGAGAAAACCAAGCTGGATTGGCTCGGCCCCTTCCGTTTGCTGGACTATCGCGGTATGCGCGAAGCCACGCTGACGGCACTGGACAAGACAGCGGTGAAGATTCCTAACATTCGCAACACGATCCAGAACATGTCGGGCGGTCAGCGTCAGTGTGTGGCCATCGCCCGTACGGCGACCTTCCACTCCAAGCTGACCATCATGGATGAGCCCACGGCGGTTTTGACCACGGCGGAGACCGAACTGTTTTTCCGCCAGGTTCGCAGGCTGCGCGACAATGGTGTTGCGGTGGTGTTCGTGTCGCACAAGTTGAGCGAGGTGAAGGAGATCGCGGACCGCATTACCATTTTGCGCGATGGTCAGTGGATCGCCACGCGCCCATCCCGAGACCTGACGCTTGATGCGATGGCACAGCTCATGGTGGGGCGGGAACTGTCGGATCTCTATCCGCCGATTTCCGAGGCGGATGTGGATGCGCCCCGCATTTTGGAGGTGAGCGGTCTGACCACGCTACGGGTGCGGGACGTGACTTTCGACCTTCGCCAGGGCGAGGTTCTTGGGTTTTCCGGGCTTGTTGGCTCGGGCCGGACGGATGTTTTTGAGGCGATCTGCGGTTTGCAGCCGTTCGAAAGTGGTGAAATCCGCTATGAGGGTGCGCCCGTGCGGTATTGGTCGGTCGCGGAAGCCCGCGATGCCGGAATTGCGTATCTGACCAAAGACCGCAAGGGTAAGGGGCTGCTCCTGGAACTGGGGATGCTGCCCAATGTTACGCTGCTCGCGCTGCCCCGGTTTGTGAAAAACCTCATGCTGGACCGGAACGCCGAGGAAGAGGCGCTTGCCGAACGTCACCGACAGGCCCGCGTCGACGATCTTCCGCGCCGCCGCCTCGATGTCGTAGGGCACCCGGATGAACTCGAACGCGCGCCGCTCGGTGTCATACACCGCGCAGCAGGCCCGCGGATCGTAGTCCCGGGGCTGGCCCACGCTGCCCACCGTGATCAGGTGCTTGCGGTCCGGCTCCAGCTCAAAGCGCGTCCGCAGGATCTCGTCGGATCGCTCGTGATCAAAGGCGAAGGCCTTGCACAGGTGCGAGTGCCCGATGAAGGTCACGTCCGCCTGATCCGCGTGCCGCGCCACGAGCTCTCGCATCTGATCGAGCACGAAGATGTACTCGAAGTCCTCCAGCGCCGCGGGCGAGCCGTGGCAGAAGGTCACGCCCTCGAGCGCGTGGGCGTAGGGCAGCGCCGCCAGCCAGGCCGCGTTGGTCTCGCTCAACATCGACCGGTGCAGATCCAGCGCGTCGCGCGCGGGGAGGCGGTAGTAGCTGTAGTCCATGCGACCGCTCACGGCCGCGTCATGGTTCCCCAGCACACACACGTCGGCGAGGGTCCGCACCCGGTCACAGCACTCGTCTGGCTGAGCGCCGTACCCTACCACGTCGCCGAGGCAGGCCAGGTAGTCCAGCCGCTGGCGATCCAGCACCGACAGCACGGCCTCGAGCGCCTCGAGGTTGCCATGAATGTCCGTGATCAGGCCGATGCGCACGCACCCTCCAGCCCCGGTCTCCCGGGTCGTTTGGCCCGAGTGGCCCGCTCCCCATGCACCCGATCCGCCACCCCGCCTACGCCCCTCAAGGCGGCGCGTGGGCCTACGGCTGAGCTGAGCCCGAGGGCGACGCCCACGGGCAACGGCGCCCTCAACTCTGCCCTGGCCGATCGAGGTCGTCGAGGTCCACGTCGGCCTCCAGGCTGCCGCTGGGTCCCAGATCCACCGACGCCAGATCCTCCTCGTAGTCCGGGGGGACGTCGTCCTCCCCCGCGGCCGCGAAGCCGTCCAGCAGCCGCTCCGTGAAGTCGGCCGGATCGCCGAAGCCCACCTTGCCGATGGCCGCCAGCGCCTGCTCGAAGCAGGCGTCCACGCGCGGGTCCTGGGCCTGGGCCCGCGCGGCGGACAGCGCGCCCCGCGCCTCGGCGCCCAGGAGCGCCAGCGTGTGCGCGACCCGCCCGTCGGCGTCGCCCCGCTCCACCACGACCCGCGCCGCCGGCGTCAAGATGCGCCGGCCGATGCGCGCCACCGCCCGCGCCAGCACCCGCCACTCGCCCTCGCCCGCCGACAGCAGGCGCAGCAGCATCGGCGCCGCGGCGCGCTCGGAGCGGATCTCGCCGAGGGCCAGCGCGCACGACAGCCGCAGGCTGACCCGGCGCGAGCGCAGGCCCACGATCAGGCTGGCCTCGAAGGACGGCCCCATGGCCAGCACCGACGGCACCAGCCGCAGGAGCTCGTCGCGGGTCATGCGGGTCATGGCGTTGAAGATGGGCCCCACGCTGGCGGCCTGGCCCCGCTGCAGGAGCATGGTCGCGGCCTCCAGCCGCCGCCCGGGCAGGGACAGCTGGCGCACCAGCTCCTGGTCGTCGGGCTCGCCGAGCTCCGCGACCTCCTCCACCTCGACGGACAGATCGTCGTCCAGGTCGATGTCCTCGACCTCGTGGGCCACCGCCCGCGCCCGCTCCATGGCCTGCGCCGCGACGTCCTCGATGTCGACGTCCACCGGCAGGTCGAGCTCCTCGGCCAGGGTGAGCAGGGCCTCCCAGTTCTCCCAGATGTCGAGGGGGTCGAGGCCGCTCGGGCGCAGGTTCAGGTTCACCTCGGCGAAGTTGGCCATGCACTGCTGCAGCAGCTGCGCGGGGTGCGCGGCGAGGCTCAGCTCGACGCACCGCTGGCGGAGGTGCGGATCCATCGCCAGCCCGAAGTGCAGGCCCGCGGCCAGCACCCGCCGCGTCAGCGCGTCGAACCACACCTCGGGGAAGCTGCGCACCCGCAACAGATAGTCCCGCCGCTCCGGCGCGCTCCAGTACGACAGGATCCCCAGCGCCAGCCGGGCCTCGGCCGCGTCCGTGATGGCCTCGAAGCTGTCCTCGGCGAAGTTGTGCCGCAGCCGGCCTGCGAGGTCGTAGCCCGGCGCCGTGAGCACGGCCACCGCCGCGTCGAGATCGGCGTCTACGGCCTCTGCCAGCCGCGCCTGGGCGCTGACGACGTTGGCCTCGAGGGGCGCGCGCAGGGTGCGGCGCCCGTGGAACCCGCCGTCTACGCTGTGGAACACCACGTCGACGGCGAAGACGCTCGCGAGCAGCCGGAGCGCGGCCGCGCCGTCCGGCGACCCTGCGTCCAGCGGCCAGAACAGGGCGTCCACCGCGTCGCCCTGCGCGTCCTCGTGCACCAGCAGCAGACCCGCCACAGGGCCGTGCGCCGTCTGGTGCAGCTGGAACCGGAGGGAGGCGGGCGCCGTCTCGAAGCGGGCGGCGCGGTCGGCCACCAGCTGCGCCACGGCCCGCACGGCGTCGCCGTCCACCTCCACGTACAGGCCGCGGGCGTCGGCCCGGTCGGCATCGAAGCTGGGGCCTGCCGGGTGACGGTCCCCCACCTCGTCGACGCGCACGACGTGGGTCGCCTCATCGTCAGACGGCGGCGGGGGCGCGTCGGGGGCCGCGAGGGACCACGCCTCGTCGATGTCCGCCCACTCCCCCGTGGCGGCCTCGGCCGGCGACTGCAGCGGGGGCGGCGCGCCGGCGCCCAGCACCGCCGACAGCAGATCACCCTGCGCGGGGACGGACGGCGGCGCAGCCACCCGCGCGACGTCGTCGGAGCGGAGCGACTCGATGGCGTCCTCCGCGTCGCCTGGGGGGAGGGTCCAGCCAGACGCCGCCGCGGCGGCCTCAGCCAGCGGGGCGTCGTGCTCAGGGGCCGGGCTCGATGGATCGGGGCGCACGGTGTCGCCCACCCCCGGCGCCAGCCCCTGATCCTCGCCGCTCGCGGACGGCTCGTCGGCGGCCGGCGGCTCAGCCCGCGCAGGCTCAGCCGGCGCAGCCTCAGCCGGCGCAGCCTCAGCCGAGACGGCCTCAGATGGTGTGGCGGCGACCAGCGCCGCGTCGGCGTTCGCGGGCCCCGCCTCGCCGTCCGCCGGCGCCACAAAGGGCACCGGCTTCGACGACGGGCGAGCCGCGGACGCCGGCGCCATCGACGCGCTCAACACCGCGCGCATCCCCTCGACGCCGCTGACGATCTCGGGCCGCTCCATGTAGGCTGGCACGCCCTCGGCCGGGTCTTCACCCAGCGCAGCCAGGTGGGCCAGCAGCGCCTGCGACACCCGGTGACGCTGCGCCCCGGGGAGCACCAGCAGCGCCCGCCGCTCGTGTGGGATGTGGACCACCAGGGGCTCGACGGCGACGTGCTGCCACCCGCACTGGGGGCAGGTCAGCGTGTTGATCGTCGCGAACCCGTCCGCCAGCAGCGCGGCGAGCAGCTGGGGCGAGGCGTCTGCGTCCAGGCTCGCGAGCCACGCGCCACCAAATCGACGGTCGCACGCGCCGCACAGCACGGTGGTCGGCTGCCGCCGTGTCTGCCCAGCGCGCCCAGCGAATGCGGGGGAATCGGTGCTCATCAAGGCCCCTCCACGTCACGGCGGAGGGTATAGCACGCTCGCCGGCTGCGGGGACACCCGACGCGTGGCCCGCAGCGCGCAGCCGGGCCTGCGGTTCAGCGCCGGGCGATGGCGGCGATCGCCTGCCTGAGCGCCACGACCGACACGGCGCGCCAGTGGCCTGCGAGCGACCGGGCCGGGCCTACCAGATCGAGGGTGTCCAGGGCCCGAAACGCCCAGCCCCCATCCACGTCCGGCACGACCGTGAACTTGCCCTGCGCGAGGCCGACCACGGCGCGGTGCCCGTCGGGCCCGGGCCGGCCCGCAAACACAAGCGCCCGCTCACCTCGGGAGAACGTGGCCACGCCCTCGACGTGCTGGCCGAGCTCGCCCACCTCACCGCCCAGGGTGCGGATATGCACCGCCTCGGGGCACGGGCCCGCGTGGCACACCTCGACGGCCACCACGCTCTCGGTCACGATCAGCCCACCGACCCAGTGCGCCGTGGCGGCCAGCACCGGTCCCTCAACGACCACGTCGGCGCGGACCACGAGGGTCTCCAGATCCAGCGCCTGCACTACGGCCGCCTGCGCAGGGACCTGCGCGAGCCAGACCGCGCCCAGCACGGTCAGGCCAGCGAGCAGGCGCCGGCGCCCCAGGGCCAGGCCAGCGGCGAACGCGAACAGCCACCAGCCGGACCCGCTCGGCAGGCCGGGCAGCGCCTGGCAGCCCGGCAGCCGCTTGGGCGCCAGCGGCGCCTCAGCCTCGGCGAGCTCTGTCGGGTGCAGCCCGTCGCCCCCGTAGATCGCCTGAATGCCCTGCACATCGTCGGTGTGCAGCGTGCGCTTCTTCGTCTCACCGGGCGCGGCCCGTGCGTACATGGTCGCCTCGGGCTCGTCGCTGTGTGCGAGCCCCAGGAAGTGCCCGATCTCGTGGGTCAGGGTGTTCTGCAGGTCGTGCCCATCGGCCGGCGCGTCCCCCCAGGTATAGGTGCGCTCGTTGAAGATGATGTCGGCATCGATCAGCCCGCCGCCGTTGGTCTTGTAGGTGGTGAGGGTCAGCGCCAGGGCCGTGTCCGAGTCGTACGGCCAGGCGTCCCGCGAGAAGGCCACCAGGTTGGTGTTCACGGCGCCGACGCCGTTGTCGTAGCCCACCTCGGCGCCGTCGACCACGCCGCCGAAACGCAAGGTCATCCGGTCGGCATAGCCGGTCCACTCAGCGAAGCCGGCCTTGACCGCGCGGAGCACCTGCGCCTCCGAGAGATCCCGCGCGCCGGCGGCGTCCACGCGGTAGATGACCTCAGGCTGCTGCCAGTACACGGCCCGTGACTCGCTGTCGCGCTTGAGCTCGAAGCTGAACGCTGAGGGGACCCCCAGGCACGTCGTGGCGAGCAGCGCGGCGCCGACCATCAGCAGGCGTCGGGGCGGTCGAGTCGTTGAGGCGGTGAAGGTCTGCATGTGGCCTCCCGGGCTTCATTCGCCTGAAGAGGCGGCCCAGGGGCAGCAAACTTTTAAAAGATGCAGCGAATTTCGAAGACGACCACCCACCCTGCGCCAGAGTGGCGCGCCCCGCCCAGTCGACAAAAAGTGCTCAGCCCATTTTTTTGTGCTTGACCCCCACACCAAGCTCTGGCAAAAACCGCCTCCGTTGCCAGGGCACACAGCCCACAGCAACAGCGCTCTTTTCAGAGAACGTCGCCTGCCCAGCGCAGGCTGATGTTTGCGCCATGCGCTCCTGATCGGGGATCGTCTAATGGCAGGACAACAGGTTCTGGTCCTGTTTATCTAGGTTCGAATCCTAGTCCCCGAGCTCTTTGGTGCCGCATGGCGCTGCTGGCCCGTTCGTCTAGTGGTTAGGACGCTGGCCTCTCAAGCCGGCAACACGGGTTCAAATCCCGTACGGGTCACGCCAAGGCCGCTCAACACTCGTGTTGGGCGGCCTTTTTTTTTGCCCTCCGCGCAGACCGCACCAGCCAGGTGGGATGACCCCGCCCGATGGCGGTCGGCCCCTCTCAGCCGCCCGCGCCTCGAACGCGGCACGCCTGTCAGCGCCCTGAAAAAGCACGGCGCGCCGTCTGGCCGGGCCGTGTACCCTGTGACCTCGACTTGAGGGATCGCGCCACCGACCCCCGTCTCAGCGGCGCCCGCGGCCATGGCCTGCGTGCGCAGCACCGGCCGAGCCAACGCGCGTCGCGCGCCCTCGGCCAGCTTTTGCGGTTGCGTGGCCTGGGTTTGGTAGGTACTTGTCTCACATGGTGCGCGGTGTGTTCCCAGTCCTGCTCCTCCTTGGGCTCACCGGCTGTGCTCAGCTCGTTGCGCCGTCGGATCTGCGGCCGGCCCCCCACCCGCTCCTCGACCTGGCACCCGGCGCCGACGGCGGCGTGACGACGACAACGACCACACCGCGCTGGCCCGATCGGGCGGACCGCGCGACGCCCGCGGCTGCGCCCTCCCCCACCGGCCCTCCGCCCGCCGCGGCAGCCACGGCCCGCGCCGCGCTCACGATCCGCCCGGCAGGCCCCGCCAGGGCGGCAAAGCGGGCCCCCCGCCGACGCGCCGTCCGCCTGCCCCGGCCAGCACGCCCAGCCGCGGCGACCGCAGCCCCCACCCAGTCGCCCGCACCCGCCGCCCCACCCAGAGCGGCGACCGCCCTGGCCCACGTCCGAGTGGCGGGGCATCGCTCGCCCACCCGCGCCGCCCCCGCGCGGCCCTCGCCAGCCGTCGCGTTGCCTCCCGCCAGCCGGGCCCCCGATCCGCGGGTGACCGCCGCGCGGGCAAAGGCCAGGCGACAGCTCGAGGCCTTGGCCGGCGTGCGCCTGCAGCGGGGCCGCGAGATCACCCACCTCGCCCTCGTGCGCCAAGCTCTCAAGGACACCGGCGCCCGCGCCAGCGCCGCCCGCCGCGTCGACGACCTGTGGCGGGCCACGGCGCCGCAGCACCGCGCCGCCGAGCCGGGCGATCTGGTGTTCTTTCGCCGGGCCCCGACGGTCCCGCCCGTCTGCGTGGTGCGCCGCCGCCTGGAGGGCGGCACCATCGAGGCGGGCTGCGTCGCACGGGGCGCGGTGCGGTGGGTCCGGCTGACCCCCGTACAGCCGGGCGTGCGGCGGCGTGGTGGGGCGGTGCTGAACACGTTCCTGCGCACTCGGCGGGCGAAGGATCCGCCTCGGGCGGCGTACCTCGCCGGCGAGCTGGTCTGGCAGATCCGTACACCCTATCGCTGAGTCGAGGCGCGCCGCGCGGCCCGCGATCAGCCGTCGACTGCCTGCCGCAGGGCGCGCTCACTGGCGCGAGACAGCTGCCGGGCCACAAGCTGAGGATCGCGCTGCCGGGCCTCTGCCAGCGCCCGCGCGACCTCGGGCGTCACGGCGGCCCCGGCGGCCAGGAACCGCCCCTTCGCCAGGTTGAACCAGACGAGCGCGTCGAGGGCGTCGCCCCGCAGGGCGGCCTCCAGCTTGGGCAGCGCCTCGGCGACCCGATGCCCAACCTCGACCGGCAGGCTCGCCAACGACACCTCGGCCAGCCGCGCGAGCGCAGGCGCGCCCTGCGCCGCGATCTCGGCGAAGGCGGCCTCGGCCTGGGTCAGCCGGCCCGCCTTGTAGTGCCCCAGCGCCTGGTAGTACAGGGCTTGAAAGCGCAGCGGCGGCGCGGCCCGCTGCACGACCTGCATCCCCCGGATCAACGCGGCCAGCCGGTCATCGGCGCCGGCGGACTGCGGCGCGAGATCGGCCTTCACCTCTCGCAGATCGATGCCGTCCACCTCATCGGCGTCGTGCCAGTCGCGCAGCTCGTCCACCAGGTCGGCGCCGCGCCGCCGCTCCCGGCTCGGATCGGTGATGGGCGCCTGCGAGACCTCCAGGTCATCGCCGTAGTCGTGCACGAACTCGGCCTTCAAGATCTCGTAGAGCAGCCGCCCGAGTTGCTCGAGATCCGCCACGCGCAGGCGATCGGCCAGGGCGCCATAGTCGGGAATGTCCCCAGGCCGGCAGTCATCGAACTCGTCGAGATCAAACACCTCGTCCGCGGCCCAGCGGTGCAAGATCAGCTGCTCACGCAGGCTCTGATAGAACCGGGCGCAGGCGGTGCAGCGCCGGAAGTGGGCGTTGACGGCCTCGGCAGCCACACCGCTCAGCGCGCCGTCCAGGAGGGCGCTCAGCTGCGCCTCGACGGCGTCGCAGGTGAGAGGACGTGGGGTGGACGGCATGCACGCTCCGGGGCCCGGCCCAAGGTCAACGCCCGAATCTAGCAGCGTTGGGGGGCCGTCATCGACCCCGGCCCCATCGCCGCCGACCGCGGCGCGTCAGGCGGCCGGGCAGGGCGCTGAGGCGGCGTGGAGGAAGCCGTCGGCGCGGCAGCACGGGCAGAGGCCCTGCCCAATCTCAGCCGCCCAGGTGAGCATGTTGAGGCGCAGCTCGCGGTGCGCCTGCAGGCCGCCAAAGCCCAAGTGCTGATCGAGCCCCTCGACGTCCCGCAGCCGCGCGACGAAGGCGCGATCCCGCTGCAGCCGCGCCCGCCGCACCACGTTGCCCACGTCGGTGCGCTTCATGCCCGTGCGCTCGGCGACCGCTGGATAGCCGAGGCCCTCGATCTCCACCAACACCAGCGCCCGCCGCTCGGCCGGCGCCAGCGCGTTCACCGCGCCCAGCACGGCGCCCTGCAGGGCCAGCGCGAGCGCGTTGCGCTCCGCCTGCCAGAGGGCGCGCTCCGGGCTCAGCGTGTGCTCGCCAGACGCCCCAAGGCTGTCGCCGTGGAGCTGGTCGTCCATCGACTCGCGGTACTCCGGGCGGCGGCGCCGCAGGTAGTCGATGGTGCGGTGGTCGGCGATGCTGATCAGCAGCGCGTAGCGCAGGGTGTGGCGCTCTCGCCGCGCCCCGCGGATCAGCTTCTGCACCGCGACCGCGGTGGCGCTCACCAGGTCCGCGACCTCGGCGCAGTCCGGATCATGCCCCGACCGCGCGAGCCGGCGCCGCACGCGGCCAGCGAGCCGCCGCTGCAGCGCGTCGAAGACGAAGGCCGCCAGCGGCTGCGCCCGGTAGCCCAGGTCCAGGCAACCGTTCAGGACGCGCTCGAAGCCCGCCACGGTGTTGGGGCCGTCGTCGGCGACCGCCGTCAGCAGGGCCAGGACCGCCTCGCGCCGCGCCTGGCGCGCCTCGTCCCCTCCCCGTCGCCACGCCGATCGCACCGCCTGTTTGAAGCGGCGGAGCGCCGGCAGGACCTGCAGGGGCGGGCTCTTGCGCACCGCCTCCGCCGACGGCAGCGCCGCCTCGGCCGGATCGACCTCGTTGACCAGTGTCGCTGCGTTCATCGGGCCCTCCGGGCGCGCCGCCGGCGCAACCCCAGGGCCACCACCAGCAAGGCCCACGGGGAGCCGCCCGCGGGGCCCGACGTGGCGTCACAGCCGTCGGCCAGGTCCTCGGTCAGGTGCAGGATCTGGGTGCTCTCGGCCGCGGGCCGCGCCAGCGTCGGCGCCGGCTCGGCAGCGGTGGAGACGTCGTCTTGGGCCTGCGCTCCCTCGGCAGCGG